>JADZAX010000343.1 GCA_020852405.1 Verrucomicrobiales bacterium | reverse complement strand
TGGCTATCTGGTCACCGATCGCATGCTCGGCATGTTCAAAAAGAAAGACAAAGGCCCCCAGGCCAAGTGAATCCACGCGTCCTCCGGGACGATCCCTCTTCTGACGTAACTTCGCCATTTTCATTCCGGCATTCCCATGGGCGCTATCCTGATCAATCTCACCTACATTCTCTCTTCGATTCTCATCATCCTGGGAATCAAAATGCTCGGATCTGCCAGCACCGCGCGGAAGGGGAATCTCATTTCGGCAGTTGGCATGTTGGTGGCCATCGTGGTCACTTTGTTTGACCACCACATTCTCCACTGGACATGGATCGTGGCGGGATTGGGAGTCGGCTCCCTGATCGGCGGGGTCTGGGCCTCGCGTGTCGCCATGACCGGCATGCCGGAGCTGGTCGCTCTCTTCAATGGCTTTGGCGGTCTCTCTTCCGTCGCGGTCGGTTGGGGCGAGTATCTCCGCGTGCAGCGGATGGGGTGGGAGAAGTATCTCGAGGGCATGTCCACTCCGGCCTTCACCCTCGGCGCGATTGGTCTCGCCGTGCTGATCGGCGGCATCACCTTCACCGGCAGCTTCGTCGCCTATCTCAAGCTCTCCGGCAGGATGAGTGGTCGTCCGACCCTCTTCTCCGGCCAGAAGGCGATCAATGCGCTGGTCTTCGCGGTCATATTGGTGCTCGGTCTGCTGTTGGTGCTCAGCGAGGGGCTGCCGGCGGTGTTGCCTCATGCCCATGCCATTTTGATCATCATCGTTTGTCTCTCCCTGCTCCTTGGCGTGCTCGGCGTGCTCCCGATCGGCGGCGGCGACATGCCGGTGGTCATTGCGTTCCTCAACAGTTTCTCCGGTCTCGCGGGCTCCGCGGCCGGCTTTGTCATCGTCAACACCGTGCTCGTGGTGGCGGGCTGTCTGGTCGGTGCGAGCGGCGTCATTCTGACTGTCATCATGTGCAAGGCCATGAACCGCACGCTGGGCAATGTGCTCTTCGGCGGCTTTGGTGCGGCCTCGGGTGGCGGCGTTGGCGCCAAAGTCGAAGGCGAGATGAAAGGTATCTCCGTCGAGGACGCCTATTACGTGCTGGAGGCGGCCAACAGTGTTGTCATCGTTCCCGGCTACGGCATGGCCGTGGCCCAGGCCCAGCACGCGGTGAAAGAACTCGGTTCCGTTCTCGAAAAGCGCGGCATTGAAGTCCGCTATGCCATCCATCCCGTCGCCGGCCGCATGCCGGGACACATGAATGTGCTCCTCGCCGAAGCCGACGTGCCCTACGAGCAGCTCTGCGAAATGGATGATGTGAATCCCACCATCGCCAATGTCGACGTCGCCATTGTCATCGGCGCCAACGATGTGGTCAATCCTTCCGCGGCGGACGATCCCACCAGTCCGATTTATGGCATGCCGATCATCAATGTCCATGAAGCCCGCACCGTGTTCGCGCTGAAACGCGGGAAAGGAGCCGGCTTCTCCGGATTGGAAAATGCCCTCTTCTTCCGTCCCAACTGCCGCATGCTCTATGGTGATGCCAAGGAGACCGTTTCCCAGCTTGTCGGACAGTTCAAGGAGCAGTGAGCCGACAGGGGCGGGAGGTCCCGCCAGGCCGGATTGTCTTTGCCAAACCACCATCCAAGTCCCACCCCTCACCTTCGCCACCAGCTGCTTTCTGCCGTTTCCTGAGCACCGCTCCTGAAGGGTTCCCTGATGAAAACCATCCTGCTCACCGGCGCCGCCGGCTTTATCGGTTCCCACACCGCCCGCCATCTCCTCGACGACGGCTGGCAGGTTGTCGGTATCGACAATCTCAACGACTATTACGACCCGCGGCTCAAGGAGCACCGCATCACTGAGTTGCAGAAGCGGGAAGGTTTTGTCTTCCGCCATCTCGATATCGAAGACCTGGCCGGTCTGGAGTCCCTCTTTAAGGAGTTTCGCTTCGAGTCCGTCATCAATCTCGCGGCCCGGGCCGGAGTTCGCTACAGCATGGTCAATCCGCATGTCTACATGACGACCAACGCTCACGGTTCGCTGAATCTGCTGGAGTTGATGCGGCAGCGCGGATGCCGGAAATTCGTTCTCGCTTCGACTTCCTCGCTTTATGCCGGGCACGAAATGCCCTTCACCGAGGAGATGCCGGTGAACCGGCCCATCTCGCCGTACGCCTCATCCAAGAAGGCCGCCGAGTGCATGGCTTTCACCTACCACCACCTCTATGGCATCGACGCCACCGTGGTCCGCTATTTCACCGTCTACGGTCCTGCTGGGCGGCCCGACATGAGCCCCTATCGGTTCATCAAATGGATCGCCGAAGGCACTCCCATCACTATGTTCGGTGATGGCCTGCAGAGCCGCGATTTCACCTATGTTGACGACATTGCAAGGGGCACGGTGGCAGCGCTGCGTCCGGTTGGTTATGAAATTGTGAATCTGGGCGGGGGCCGTGAGCCCACCAACATGCTTGAGTTGATCCGTCTCATGGAGGACCGCCTCGGCCGCAAGGCCGTGATCGATTTCCAGCCGACCAACAATGCCGACATGCGGGACACCCAGGCCGATCCTTCGAAGGCGCAGCGCCTCTGGGGCTGGGAAGCACGGGTTGGTTTGGAGGAGGGCCTCGACCGGACGATTGCTTGGTACCGGGAGAACGTCGATCTGGTCCGCGACCTGCCGGTCTGAGGTCTGCGGATTTTTGTGTTGCCCCCGGGTTTTTTCGGGCGGATTGGGCCCTTCCGGGAGGGCACGTGATCTTCCTGGCCGGGAGGGTATGGAGTAGTTGGTTTCGACTCCCACTCAGTCGGAGCGGAGCGTCGAAGGTTCTTTCGAACCATGACAATTTTCTTACAAACGAATGACAGAGGCCTGACAACATCTTTCCCACTCTGTTCTAAGCTGGCTCAACGTCCATGCTTATGAACTCAGTTTTCCGTTGCTTCCTTTTGGTGGGTCTTTTTGCCGCCACTGCCGCACTGCCCCTTCCCGGCTTTTCTCAGGAGACGCCCAGCGCCCCACCGGTAACTACGACGGTGGTCAATCCTCCTCCCTTGCCTCCCCCCACGCCGGCGGTGGAAGTGCCGGCTCCAGCGGTTCCTGTCATGACCACGGTTCCGGTGGCGGCTCCAACGGTGGCGGAGGAACCCCTGCGGGTGGAACGCAGCATTTACCTGCCCTTCGAGGATCTCGAGAAAGTTTTTGAGAAAGAAGGCCGTGGCGTTTACCTGCCCTATCGCGAGTTTCTTGACTTGTGGAATCAGTTGGCTGTTCACAAGAAGGACGACGAGGTCAAACCTCCCGTGGACGGAGTGGTGGCATCGGCGGATTTCAAAGCCACTCTCGCCGGCGTGGACGACCATGCGCTGGCCATCGAAGCGACGTTGAAGGTCGAATCGTTTAAAGAAAAAGGCTGGGCGGTGATCCCGCTCGCCCAGGCTGGTCTCAACATCGCCGAAGCGGAAACTGGTGATGCCACGCTGTCTCTCAACAAAGACGGCGGCTATCAGCTGCTGGCCCCGCACAAAGGCAGTTACGACATTAAATTGAAGCTGTTTGCCCGGATAGACAATGCGGGGAGCCGGCATCTCGCGAGCCTGAATCTCCCCCGGGCTGGTGTCTCCAAATTTGAAGCGGTGCTGCCCGGGCAGGGATGGGAATTTGAAATTCAACCGGCGGCGGCTTATTCCTCGGAGGCACTCCCGGATGGCAAAACCCGGTTCGCCTTTTTCTTCGGGGAAACGGAACATTTCGAGGTGGCCTGGCAGAAGCAGGGGGAAGAGACCAAGTTGACTCCGCTGCTGTTTGCCGAAGCCGCGGTGACGTCCCGAGTCATTCCCGGAGCGGTGCAGACGACCGCGGATCTCCAATACCGCGTTCTTCGCTCCGGTGTCGACACGTTCGAAATCTCGGTTCCGGCGGGACTGGAGATTCTGGGCGTGACAGGACAGAACATGAAGGAATGGGATGTGAAGCCGCCCGGGGAAGGTTCACCGGATCAGAAGCTCACTGTGCATCTCCACGCTCCGGTGCGTCAAAGCTACGGATTGACAGTGAGCCTGGAGCAGCCGCTCGACAGCCTGCCGATGAACTTCACGGTGCCGGTCGTGCGGGCCGAAAATGTGGTCCGGCAACGCGGCACGCTCATTGTCTCGAAATACGGAGAGCTGGATCTGGAGACGGTGAAGGCGGAGTCCCTGACTCAGCAAGCCCTTCCGGGAGGTGCCCCGGCTCCGCCCGGAGCGCTGGAGGAGGCTCCTTTCGCGAGCTACCGGTATTTGACTCTGCCATATCTCCTCGACCTTTCCGTGAAAAAAGCCGAGCCCCTGGTGGAAGTGGAAAGTTGGACCCGCTACGCGGTGGAGATTGAATCCTCGCGTTTTACCACCCGCTTCGATTACCAGATCAAACGGGCCGGTATTTTCGGCACAAAAATCCGCCTGCCTCAGGGGTTTGAGGGAGTGGAGTGCACTGGTGCAGTGGTGGAGGATTTTTCCGAAACCGAAGCCGACGGAGCGCGCTATCTCAATGTCAAGTTCTCCAGCCGGGCGATCGGGCCGGTCCATTTTGAAGTGACCGGCCGGCGCACCCGAGCCCAGGCTGCCGATGATGAAACCCTGCCGGTTTTTTCTCCCCAGGATGTGGCACGGCATGAAGCGCGGGTCGCGGTCCAGGTCCATACCAGTCTCGATCCCAACACCCGGAACAGCGGCGACATGCGGCAGATGGATGTGGCTGAACTGCCGGTGCCGGTGGGCCCCAAACCCCAGCAGCAGAACCAGCAGCAGGGCGCGATGGTTCCTGCCGTGCCGGTGGGGATTCCGGGGACCGGACCTCTCACAGTCGCTTTCCGTTACCGCGGCGACGGGGTTCCCGCCGTTCTCGGGTTCAAGCTCAAAGAGCCTCAGGTGATTGCCGATGTGTTCACCCTTGTCAGTGTCAAAGACCAGGCCGTCCGCTACCAATGGACGGTGGCTTACAATGTGCAGTATGCCGGGGTGGACACGTTCGTTTTCTCATTGCCATCTTCCATCGCGGGAGATCTGCGGGTCGAAGGCGATCTTATCAAGGAAACCCAGAAGCCTTACACACCGCCCGCCGGAGCTGACGGTGTCGTTCCCTCGCCGGGGGAAGGACGGGAGTTCTGGGCGGTGATGTTGCGAGACAAGCGAATGGGCGCCTACGAACTCAAGCTGACTCTGGACCGACCTCTGAGCGAGAGTGCCACCGCTGCCGTTTCAGTGGAGGCAGCAGCCGGTCCGCCGACCGTGGCTGCCGGAGCCGTTCCCGAGGCGAACGAAGCCCGGGACTTCCTCCTCAATCTTCCGGAGATCCAGATCTCCCAGGTCTTTCAGGAAAGTGGTCAGATCGCCGTGGTCAAGGATGACAACCTTGAGATCCTCGATGCTCCCACCGTGAATCTGCAAACCATCGATCCCAAGGAGCTCGATGCCCGTCTGGTCGGTTCCGGTGGCGCCATCCAGGCCTACAAGTACCGCCGGCATCCCTTGAAACTGGAGCTCAAGGTCTCCCGGAATGAATTCCTCAAAGTGCCGTCCATCGTGGTCACTTATGCCGCTTTGAAATCAGTCGTCGCGCCGGACCGGGCGGTCACCACCGAGGCGGTCTACTGGGTCAAAAACAACACCAGCCAGTTCATCAGTGCGGAACTGCCCAGCGATGGTCGCATGGTTTCGGATGTGCTGGTAAACGGAGTGGCTCAGCAGCCGATGCGGTGGGCCAACGAAAACCATGTCCTGATCCGTCTTCCCACGGGCGAGGAGCATCGTCAGACCGCCTTCCCGGTGCGCTTTGTCTACGAAACCCCGGGGCCCGATCCCGGCAAAAAACCCGGCTGGTTGGGGACCTTCTCGGTGCCGGTGATCCGGCTCGCTGATGCAGACATTCTGCAAAGCCAGATCGAACTTTATCTTCCGCAGGATTTTGTCTACCGGCACTTCGAGAGCGCCATGCGGCTTCCGGTTTCCGAGCGAGGCTGGTCGCGGTTCCGGAACGCGTTCGCTTGGATTATTCCGACTCTCGGGCCCCAGCTTACTACGGGCCAGCAGTCGGTCTTCCAGGCGCCGCCCAAGCCGCCGGGCGCAACCGCCGGTGGCTTCGACATCCAAGTTCCGGTCGATGGCCGCCGCTTTCTTCTCCAGCGGCTGGATGCCCCGGACGACATCGTCGTTAGCTTCCAAAGCCAGGGGTTTGCCTTTTTCACCGAGGCACTTTGCTGCCTGCTGACTTTTTCCGGAGGCATCTTTCTCCTGCGACGTTCCGGGTTGTGGAAATTGGCTTATTTCGGAGCGTTGGGAATGCTTCCTCTGATCATCGGAGGAGCCGTCAGTCCAGGAGCGGCGAGCTTTTGGAATGCGCTGTTTCTCGGCACGGCTCTGGCGGCGGTGGTCTGGGTGGCGGTGGCAGGATGGCGCTCCGCTTTGACCCGAGTCAAAACCTTCCTGCGTTGGTTTGGTGGGCTGGGTTGGCCGGCCAGGCTCGGGTGGATCGCAGGAACGTTGGTGTTCCTCCTCGGTCTGCCCGTGGCCGGCTTCTTTTTCGCTTTATTCCCGGGTGCCCTCGCAGGCTTGGTGATCTGGGTTCTGGCGTTGAGCGTCCGCTATTGGTGGCTCAAGCGGGCCTCCCGGAGAGACCATCCACCGACAGATCCGCCTACTTCCGGGACTCCTGTCTCCGCATGAGCGATGTCCGCATTTGCCACCTACCAGTGATGAACACTTCCTCCCCACACGGAACCGGATTCAGCCACGGGAGGCTGTCCGCCTGTCTGGTGGCGGTCCTCGCCGTCGCCAGCGCACCTGCTGTCCCGGCGGATGACGCCGCTCCGGTTCCTCCCGGATACCGTGAGTGGTGGGGGCCCTCCGCTCAACTGGATACCGCCCTGCGCTCGCTGCCGAGGGCTGTGCTGTTGACTCCAGATGAATTCCGGTCGTTGACGCGCGAAGCGCTGCAACCCGCCCGGGTTCCCGCCGAGTCGCCACCGGTCCCGATCGTCATGAGAGATCTCTCTTTCGAGGGCACCGTGATCGATGGCGTGACTCGGATGGAGGCCAGTTACACCGTTCAAAGTCTCTCCGATGGCTGGACCGAAATGCCCCTGCCGATGCCGATCACCCTCCTCGCCGGGCTGACGGTTGATGAGCGGGGAGCGTTGCGGATTCTCCGGGAACAAAAAAAGGACGCCGTGGCCGTGACTTCGGTTTTGGCCGTGCGTGGGGCCGGAACCCACCGGATCAGTGCCGTTTTCCATCTGCCTGTGGAGCGTGGTCCGCTTGGGGAGAGCATCCGGTTTACCACTCCGGCTTCCCCGGTTTCCCGGCTTTCGCTGCGTCTTCCCAGCGGAGCGCGGGCCAACAGCCGCCTTCCTTTTTCGCAGGAGGGGGACCTGGTTCGCTTCGCGCTTCCAGCCCTGGGAGGCGGACTGCAGGAAATCTCCTGGTCCTCCCGCGAAGCCGGTGACATCCCCGGTGCCGCCATCCTGCAAACCTGCCGCTACCTTTATTCCGTCGATTCCAGCCGAGTCAGCGCTGACCTGGGGTTCGTTCTCAACCGCGATCTCGCGGCCCTGCCTCCTGAGCTCAGCATCACCCTGCCACCCAACACCCGGGTATTGAGTGTCGAAGGCACGGAACTCCGCGGCTGGACCCTGGCTGACGGAGTGATCCAGGTTCGGTTGATCGAGGGAAGGCACGTCGCGACTGATCTCCGCATTCTCGCCGAACTCGACATCACGCTGCCCACCGATGGCAGCGATGCCGAGATCACTCTGCCCCAACCGGAGGTGCAGGGAGTGCACCGGGCTTCCGGGACCTTTGCCCTTTTCGGCAGCGAGGACACCCAGATCAAACGAATCCTGACCAGTCCCCTCACCGTGACGGCTCCGGAGCAGATCGATGCCGCCGTTCGCGGGGCGCCCTATTTCGTCGCCGGCTTCAGCTTTCCCGCCACTCTCGAGGCTCCGAAGGTGGCCCTGGCGCGGGTTTCCGAAAAGTTCAACGCCCAACTGGACTCCCTCATCCAACTGAAACGCGACGCGGTTTTCATCGATCGCACTCTTACCGTGGTGCCCGTGGAAGGCCGGGTGTTTGAGACCGTGGTCCGGCTTCCGGAGGGTGAGGAAGTGCTCTCGGTGACGGTGTCATCAACGGAGGGCAACGCGGCTCCTTCCGGGGCGCCGGATTGGTCCCGTGACGGGACCGACCCGCGACTGCTCCACAGTCCATGGCCCGGCGGTCTTGCCCTCGGGGAAAACCGCACGCTCCTTCTGTCCACGCGGCGCGATCCGACGGGATGGTATGCGTTGGGGAATACCCCGGTCACACTTGATTTCGCCAGCCTGGCAGTTCCCGGGGCTGATGCCCTCTCCGGGTATGTGGCGGTGCAGTTCGACGGTTCCTTCCGCGTGGAAACGCAGACGGCGACCAGTCTGGAGCCTCGCGATGGCCGCACCACCCCGGTGGAGGGCGCCCTGGCCTGGTTCCGTTTGCGTGACTACGCGCTGCAGCTCTCGGTGAGCCGTCGTCCCACCGAGATTGATGCGACGGTCACCGCCTATGCCGTCCCGCTCCAGGGAACCTTGGAGATCGAAGGCCAGATCGACGCCGAGATCCGCCACACCGCGGTGCCCTCGGTAAAGATCCATCTGCCCGTCAACGCCGCTTCCCAGTTGCGCTTCGATTCTCCCCTGATTGCTGAGAAACGCCTGGATGCTGTCACCGGCGAATGGACGCTCGTTTTTCATGAGGAGAGACTCGGTCCCCTGAGATTGCGGTTTCACCTCAGCACGCCATTCGCCACCGAAAGCGAGGACTCCAAGACCGCCGACAAGAATTTCCAGGTTCCGTTGCCGGTGATTTCCCTGGTCGGCGCCCGTCGTCAGAACGGGCACTGGATCCTGGAGGCCAACACCGACACCGAGCTCACCTTCCAGCCGAAAGGATTGGATCCTGTCGATTCGCTCCAGGTCCCCCTCGTCGAAGGTTACCAACCACGCCACCGGGTCATCGCGGCCTACCTGAGCCGGGGGGATGCCTGGTCCCTCGGCATTTCCGGCACCAGACATCCGTCGGCCTCGCTCGTCTCCACCGTTATTGAGGATCTGCGCCTGGATACGGTGGCCAGCACCGACGGTCCCTTGCGCCACCAACTCCTGCTGCAGGTTCGCAGTGCGGGCGACCAGTTCCTCGATTTCGGATTACCGGCTGGCGCGCGCCTCTGGGCACTCACGCTGGACGGCAGCACTTCCAAGCCTGTGGCCTCTTCCGCCGGTTCCCTGCGCATCCAGCTTCCCGCACGGGACGGGAATGCCGCTCCCTACCAAATCAAGCTCATTTATGAAACCCCGGGCGCCGCCTGGGGGGGCTCCGGCACCACCAGCGTTGAGCCTCCCCGGTTTTCGGAAGCCATCCCGGTCCTGCGGACCCGCTGGCAGTTGCATCTGCCAGAAGGCTATGATTTTCAACAATTCGAATCAAATCTTCGGGAGGAATTCCGATTGGAAGACCGCACTCTGCTGGGAGCGGCCGGGCAATGGCTGGGGGATCCCGGCAGCGCCGGGAGAGGTAATCTGGGCCGGTTGGTGGGGACGTTCGACTCCTTATTCTTCGACCGTCTAGAGGTTCCGGTGAGCGACACCGCCATGGCGCAAAGCGTCGCCATGACCTACGACGGGGAAACCCGGGATGGGTTGAGCCGCTTTGGTGGGTTTGGGAGAACCAATGGCGCTGGCGGCGAAGGGGATGATGCCAGGTCGGAAGGGTTACGCTTCCTGAAAAGGGAGTTTTTTGGTGATATTTCTCTCAAGGGTGGTTCCAAGTCAGCTTTCGTTGAATCCACTCCCCTGCCGCCCACCTCCGCACCTACTGCGCCACCAGCCCCAGCGGGTAATCAGAAGCCCAGACAATCGGGTGACATCGACGCGGATGAAATCATGGACGAACGTCGGACCAAGGCTGACTCTCCTATGGCAGTCCCGGCCAGAGAGGGTGAAAAAGCATTGCGCCGCGATTCGGATGCGGTTGTGGACTTTACGACGACCCGGCTTCCGGATGGGTTAAAGGAACTCAATGTTTCCGGACCCGAGCCGACACTGCGCCAGTCAGTGGTATCTGATCTCCAAAGGAAGGCCGGACAAAGCGGTCAAGAAAGCGAATGGTTTGAGCAGGGTGATAAAGACAAGGGAAAGAAAATCGCTGACCGGCCAGATTTGGGCAACACGGTCGCCGGACTCGTGCCGCTCGATTTCCAACTCCCGGAGTCCGGGCGGCAGTTTGCTTTTTCCGGGCTCCATGCCCCCGGTGGCATTGATTTTCATTATGTGAACTGGGAGCGCCAGGTTCGGTTAGCCTGGCTTTGGATGGTGTTGGGAGCAGTGGGGTTTGTGGTCGCCGCCCGGCGTTGGTTCCGCAAGCCTCTTCTCGCCGCCTCCCTCGGGGTGGTGGTTTTGGGCTTGGGACCCCTCGCCGCAGGAGGATGGCTCCTCACCTGGTGCAATGCCGTGTTGCTTGGATGGATCGTCGGGGCGGTGGGCTGGTTTCTCTGGCGTCGTTTCCGGGCCCAGAGCCAGAGCCCACTCGTCTCCCGGTCGCCGGTCTGACTGTGAAATTTTCGTTCTTGCCATGAAACAGAACCCTTTCCCATTGCGATTCATCCCCCTGAGGCTTGCGGCCTTGATGTTGGCCTTCGCGTCAGGTTTGCGGGGTGCGGAGGCTCCTGCCGATCCACTGCGGCAACCTCCTTTGCATCCCACCGTTTTGGTCCCCTTTGAAGGGCCCTCCCCGGCTCGCGGAGCAGCCCCCGCTCGATACTTTGTGGATTACGAGACATTCCAGCTCCTCTGGGCCCGGGCCAAGGCCTGGAGGCAGAGTCAGGAACCCACTGACGATAGTGACGCCTCCAAGGGCAGCGAGCCCCGAGATACCATTATCAACCAGGCGCTCTACCGGGCCCGTGTCAGCACGGATCACATCGCGGTGGAAGGACGGCTCGACCTGTTGGTGCGTGGGGGCACGTGGTCGAAGGTCCCGCTCTCCTTCAGCAAGTTGGATCTCAGCGAGATTCTCCTCGACGGGGTCCCGGCGTCCTTTCAGCAAGGGAACCTCATGGTGGAAAAGCCCGGAAGGCATGAAGTCACCGTACGGTTTCGAGTTCCATTTCCGGCCGATGCCGCCCAAGCGAAATGGAACATCCCCGGGGCTTCGGCCGCCGCGCTTTCCATCACCATGGAAGATCCGGCGATGGAACCGGTCCTCGGCACCAGCGAACCTCTGCCGTTGGTGGAGAGTGCTGATCCCGCTTCCCCCGGAGGCCGAGTCTTCACGGCGGCCCTTGGCGCCAGGCAGGTGGTGGAACTGCGCCGTCAGCTCAAAACCGCCGGACGGGCACTGGCACAGCCCAGTCTGGCAGCCGTCGAGGCCAAGCTCTTTGTCACGCCGGCAGTGGAGCGTCTGGAAGCGTCCTGGCGTCTGGAATTTTCCGGACAGGAAGCCGACCGGTTCGCCATCGCTTTCGATCCCACCGTGGTTCCCCTGCGGTTCGAGATTCCCCACCTCGCGTCCTGGCAGCTCGTCGAGGGCACGGGGAAAAATGCCGGGCTCCGCCAACTGGAATTTGTCCTGACCCGTCCTGTGAGCGGCTCCCTAAAGGTCGAACTGGTCGGGGAACGGGGCGTGCCTGCGGGCGCCGCCGCCGCCGAACCCCGTCGGTTCCCCCGGCTCGGCGCGACGGCGGCCCGGATCGAGCAGCGGCGCACCCTGTCGCGGGCGGAGGAGTTGAAAGTCGTCTCCAAGGTCGGACCCCTGCACCGGCAGGCTGAGCTGGTCGCGGCAGACCGGCAGACTCCGGGTTTCCAGGCCGAATCGAGCTTTCTTCTTGCGGGGGCCGATGAGGATCTGGAATATGTCGTGAGTGCCCGCGAGGCCCGCCGCAGTGTGACTGCCGACTATGTCTACCAGGCAGGATCCGGCAAACTCGAAACGATCTGCCAATTTCAACTGCGGTCACCGGACGCCGCCCTGCACGGGGCCACGGTGGTCTTGCCCCCCGGTTCCAGCCTGCAGAACGTCAACGGAAACCGTCTGCAGGACTGGTGGCGGACCGGCGACGAGTTGTTTGTCCGCTTTTCCGGAGACACTCCCGAGGTGACCGCCCTGCTGGTTCATGTGACCAGCGAGGTGACGACAGACGCCGCCAGTTTGAGCCTGCCTTCCCTTTCTTTGAGGGAATTCCCCGCCGAACGCGTCAGTGGAAGCGCACTCATCGTGGCCCACATCACCCAGGATTGCGGGCTGACATTGGGCGGTGGTCAGGGACGGGGCATCCGCGAAGTCGGGGCCGGTGAGGTGGGTCAGGATTTCGAGGTGCTGGCCCCCTTGGAAAGAAAGCGGGGCTTCCGGTTTGACCGGGGTGATTTCTCGGCCTCGGTGAGCCTTGCCACCGTTCCTCCGGGTTTCAATGCCCTTTGGGTCATGCTCGCCCAGGCTTATGACAGTTGGGTGAAAATGTCCATCCACGTGGACGTGGAGTTGAAAAAATCCGCGATGGACCGGGTCCTGTTCTCCACTCCGGACACTGTGCCCGAGGCCAGGATCACCGGAGAAGATGTCCGCGAGGTGCGCTCCGAGGTGGCCGGTGGTCAGCGTCGTTACACCGTGATTTTCCAGCGCTTTGTCGGGGATGCCACTGAATTCACGGTGGAGACCGAGCTTCCCCACAACGGGTCCGCCGATTTGCCTGACGTGGTGTTTGAGGCGGCATCCCGGACCGAGCGCTACGTCATCGTGGAAAATCAGAGCGCTGACAAGCTCACCACCCAGCCGCGGGCGTTGGAAAGCACCGTCATGAGCCTGCTGCCCTTCAAGCCAAGTGCCCTCGGCAGCGCGGAGATCTGGCGGGCTCCGCAGGGATGGGGGCTCGGACTTTCGATGGAAAAGCTGGAGACCAGCGCCGGGAATGAAGCCGTGGTCCTTCTCGGGGACCTCACCACTTCCCTCCGATCCAATGGCGAGGTCTGGCACCGTGCGGCTTATCATTTGAGAAATCGTTCCCTTCAGTTTCTTCCGGTGCTGCTGCCGCCCGGGGCCGAACTGGTCTCAGTGACGGTGGCCGGACAGTCCGTGCGGGCCGATCAGGGATTGGCGGAAGGCCGGCCAGTGATGTTGATACCATTGATCCAGACCAAGCCCGGTCAACTCGCCTACGATGTGGTCTTGATTTATCGTTCCCGGGAAGGCGTCGCCATGGATGGACGGACGGTCACAGCCCGCAGTCTGCGCCTCGATGATCCTGAATTGGTCGGGCAAACGGTGGAGCGGACCCTGTGGCATCTCTACGTGCCGGTGGGCCAACGGCTCGTCGATTGGGATGGCAATGTCCAATCCTCGGACGAGGACAGTCTCTCGGTCGAGCGCATCCGGAGCGAACTCAACGAGCTGCAGAATCTGAACTGGGTCGGCGGATCGGAAGTTTACGATGACAGCCTGCGTCACCTTGCGGTCAGCAATGGAGGCCTGTTGTGCGTCCAGGTCGAAGAGAAGCTCAACACCCTGCGTCAGAAGTCGGCCAGTCAGAGGACCTCTCTGGGCAGCCAGAAAGGCTTGTCACTCGAGAGCGAACTGGTGGAATTAGAAAAAAAATTGGGCGAGCAAAAAACCATCGCGGAGGGAAACAGGGGGCGGTTCGACGGTAACTCGGGCTTCAAAAAAGTCCCGGAGGATAGCGGTGGGGTGATCCAAGGAAAAGATGACGGTGCTGCCGCTGACGAATTTGCCACCAAGTTGAAAACCACCGTCACCTGGGACGCCAACAGCATCGCGATCCAGGGCCGGAACCTAAAGATCGAGCAAAAAGAAGAGCAAAAACTCAGCAAAGTGGAGAGTCAAGTTCGGCTCAATGACAACCTTTCAGTGGGCAACGCCTTCTTTGGCATGGAGGCGGCGAAGGGTAAGGAGCTGGAGAAGGAGGTGGCTCAGATCGCGATGCCAGACCAGGGAAAAGCGGAGGTGGCCGAAGCCGGACAGAAAGCTCAGATCGACAAGCTGGAACAACGGGACAATGCCAGTGTCGAAGGCAAACTGTCCCGCCTCGGGGTTTCGCAAGGCCAGGAATTCGAAACCCTCAAAGAGCAGGCTGGCGGCATCGTTCCGATGGCCGACCAATCAGGGGCTCAGCGGGTGACGTTCGGCAACGGCACCCTTTCAAATGCGGAAACACCCCAAAGTGATTTTATCGCGCCGAAACCCGAAGGGCAGCCCCAGCAGCAGTTCAGAGCATCCGTTTCCCCCCAGTCGGAACGCACCGAGGTCTCTGCCTCCGGCAGCGGGCAAGGACTGCCTCTGGGACTGATGGCTCCTGTGCCGCAGAATACGACTATCGCCGGAAAAACCGGGGGGACGTTGTCTTACAACAATGCGCGTTCCAAAGTGCTTTCGAAGAGATCCTTGGCGAATCCTCAGGAACCGGCCAAGAAGGTCGATCAGAAGGAAAACTCGATGCCCCCTCCTCTCGTAGCGACACCGGCCCAACCAGCAGGCCCTCAAAATACTCCTATTGGGAGCGGGCTACGATCAGGTTCTACCGTCATCACTCCCGGTGCCATTCAAATGGATACTTATGGGACTGTGGCTCTCGGTGTTGGCGGCGACCTTATCCAAAGCCGGTCATCACCGGTGGCGCTCCCACAGCTCCAGATCCTGGGGCGCCGCTCCGTGGTGGTCGATTTTCCCGTGGAGGGTGTGGCGCATCATTTCTTCAAGCTCAAAGACCACGCCGAGCTGGTGGTTGAAACCGAAGAGATCCCGGTGAAGCCCACCTGGCCGTGGATTTTGGCATTGGTGGGGAGTGTTCTCGCCCTGCTCGGGCTGGATCGGCTGTTGAGCCGCTTCCGTCAACTTCTTGCCCGGCGGCGCGGCGCAGGGCAACCTGCCTGAGAAAGTTGCCCTGTCCATTGATCAGGGACCTGTTGCCGGATCCCTTTCCGGCTGCACCTGCCCCAACCGGCAACCGTGGCGCAATGCGGGATGGCTCCAGGCTTGACCGCGAGCAAGGAATTGGGGAGAATCCCCGCCATGATTCCCGCCTCCCTGCGTCTGCTTTCACGCACCCTGCTTCTGGCTCTTGGACTGGCTGCCTTGCCGTCGGTTCAAGCCCAGGAGAAGAAGGTTCTTTGTTTCGTCTCCCACAAGACCTCCCACGGATTTGGAGCCCACGAGTACTCCGCCGGGTGCCACCTCATTGGAGAGTGGCTGGAGAAAGCCTACCCAGGCCAGATCGAGGCGCGGTATTCCATCAATTGGCCCGCCGATGAGGGTGAGTTTTTCAAGGGCGCCAATGGGGTGGTGTTTTTCTGCTCCGGCGGAGGTGCGCATTTGGTCAATGGTCATGTGCCCGAGTTCGACAAAGTCATGCGTACCGGAGCGGGGCTGGCCTGTCTGCATTATGGCGTCGAGGTGCCGGTGGGCCCCAGCGGCAAAGGCATGATGGAGTGGATGGGCGGCTATTTTGAGACCAACTGGTCGGTCAATCCCACCTGGAAACCCCGTTTTCTGCCCTGCCCGGACCATCCCGCGGCCCATGGGGTCAAGCCTTTCGAAATCGACGATGAGTGGTACTTCCACATGCGTTTCCGCGGCAACCTGGAAGGCATCACGCCGATCCTATCCGCCCTCGCGACCGAGGACACCATGAAACGCCCCGACGGCACCCATTCAGGCAATCCGGACGTGCGCAAAGCAGTGGCCGCCAAAGAACCACAACATGTCGCCTGGACCTACCAGCGTGGAGCGGATTACCAGGAAGGACGCGGCTTTGGTTTTACCGGCCTGCATTACCATTGGAACTGGGAAGATGACAATTTTCGCAAGACCGTGCTCAACGGGGTGGCCTGGACGCTGAAGCTGGAAATCCCCCAGGAAGGGGTGGCCTCGGCCCGTCCGACCCGGGAGGCGCTGGAGTCCAATGCCCTGGAATACGGAGGGGACCAGGGACGCAACAAAAACCAGGAAAAGCCGAAAGCAGCCTCGACCCCGGTCAAAGGGGATCCGGGGGGCAAACCTCTCTACACCTCCCCCGTGATTAATAGGAGCACGCCGGGGTACGCGGTGAACATCGACGTCACCCTGCCCGAAGGGACGCGGGATCTCTATCTGGTGGTCGACGATGCTGGAGACTCATTTGCGTGCGACTGGAGCGACTGGGCGGAACCGCGTCTCATTCTGGCGGACGGCAAGGAAGTGAAGCTGACTGATCTGGATTGGAAGGAAGCCACTTCCGACTGGGGCAGGATCAGCCGGGTCAACAATGTGGGCGGCGGTGAACAAAAGATCGATGGCAAGAAAACCGCTTACGGGATCGGCGTGCATGCCAACTCGCTGTTGCACTACCAGTTGCCGGAAGGCGTCCGGCGTTTCGTCGCCCGGGGCGGACTGGATGACGGTGGCCTTGCCCAACAGGGCGGGAATGCGCCTTCCAGCGTTCGGTTTCTGGTGTTTGACAAAGCCCCAGGTGGCTGGCTCGCGGCCAACAAACCGCAGGCGGCTCCTTCGTCCAATGGGAGCCATGATCCGGCGGAGGCTGTGGCCAACCTTGAGGTGCACCCGGATCTTGAGACCCGGCTCTTTGCTTCCGAACCCATGGTTCTGAGCCCTTCGGCGATCGATGTCGATGCCCGTGGACGGGTCTGGGTTTGCGAGGTCGTCAACTACCGGCGGCATCTTGGCGAGCGCCGGGAGGGCGACCGCATCCTCATTCTGGAGGACAAGGATGGTGATGGCAAAGCGGATGGGGTCACGGTCTTCCATCAGGGCACCGATATCGACTCGGCCCACGGCATTTGCGTGCTCGGCAACCGTGTCATCGTTAGTGCCGGGGAGGAAGTGTTCTCGCTCTACGATGACAACGGCGACGGTCGGAGTGACCGCAAGGAGTTGCTGTTCACCCGCATCGGGGGCAAGCAGCACGACCACGGCATCCACGCGTTCCATTTCGGACCCGACGGGCGTTTGTATTTCAACTTCGGCAACGCCGGGCAGCGGCTCTGTGACAAGGATGGCAACCTCATCACCGACATCCATGGGGTCAAATGCACCAATGAAAACAATGGCTCCCACCGCCAGGGCATGGTCTTCCGCTGTGAGTTGGACGGATCCGATCTGGAAATGCTGGGCTGGAATTTCCGCAACAACTGGGAAGTCGACATCGACGCCTTTGGCAGTCTTTGGCAGAGCGACAACGATGACGATGGCAACAAGGGGGTCCGCATCAACCAGGTGATGGAGTACGGCAACTACGGCTACACCGACGAAATCACCGGTGCGGGCTGGCGGGAGCCGCGGGTCGGCATGGAGACGGAGATCCCTCTCCAGCACTGGCACCAGAACGACCCGGGGGTGGTCCCCAATCTGCTCCAAACCGGAGCCGGCTCGCCCACGGGCATTTGTGTTTATGAAGGCGAAACCCTGCCCGAGGTTTTCCGCGGCCAGGTCATTCATTGCGACGCCGGACCAAGCGTGGTGCGGGCCTATCCGGTCAAGCCCAAAGGGGCAGGCTACGAGGCGGAAGTGGTGAACCTGCTCGAGGGAACCCGGAACCGCTGGTTCCGACCCAGTGATGTCTGCGTGGCTCCTGACGGCTCGCTCTATGTGGCCGATTGGTATGATCCCGGTGTTGGTGGTCACGCCATGGGCGACCTCGATCGGGGCCGGATTTTTCAGGTTACGTCCAAAGGGACCGGTCCTGCGAAAACCCTGGCTCCCATGGCCGCTGCATTGGAGGGGGCTCTCCAGGCTCTGAAAAATCCCAACGAAGCGACCCGCTATCTCGCCTGGACAGCGATCCGCGAGAAAGGCGATGCGGCAAAAGAGGCTCTCCAAAAAATCTTCGACGATGCTGGAAATTCCGCCCGCTACCGTGCCCGGGCTCTTTGGCTGCTGGGCCGCCTCGATGCTGCCGCGGCGACCCGGGCCCTTTCCGACAGTGACCCCGACATCCGGGTCACCGCACTGAGGGTTCTGCGTCAGTCGGCCGGCAGCAACACGGAGGCCCTGCTCGACGCCGTGGAATCTGCGGTGAAAGACGCCAATCCCCAGGTCCGTCGCGAGGCCGCCCTGGCCCTGCGGTATGCCACCGGTGAAAAGGCCGACAACCTATGGGCGGAACTCGCCGCCCGGGCCGAAGCCGGGGATCGTTGGCAGATCGAAGCTCTGGGAATCGGAGCTGACTTGACCTGGGCAACGCGGCTTGCGGCAGCCCAGCATCTTCCCGCCGATGTCTCGGCCCGGCTTCTTTGGCGCAGTCGGGCACCGGAGAGTGCGGCCCGGATCGCTCAGGCGGCGTTGACCGCTTCCGATGCCGCACCGTTGCTCCGGGCGCTCGATTTCCAGGCCGACCCGGCCGCGAGGGAGCTGGCCTATGCGACACTCTTTACCCAAGGAAAGCCTGAAACGGCATTGTATGCCGCCGGGAAACTGGGCTCGGGAGGCCTGGCCAAGGTCGATGGTGGCAACAGCCGGCTCGACAGTCTGCTCGCTCCGATCCGGGGCACGGCGGAATTTGTTGATCTGGCTGAGAAATTCCATCTCCGTGGCTTCGAGAGCGAGCTCGCGGCATTCATTGTGGCCCATCCGGAGGACGCCAAAGCGGTGACCGCGGCCAGGCTGCTGCTGGAAGACGGAGGAGCCTCGGGGAAACTTCTCCAGCCCGGCTCAGCCCAGGAAATCCCCAAGGCGCGGGCGCTTGTTTCCGCCTTCGGTAAAGTGGGGGACAGGGGATCTGCCACGGTCCTGGTGTCCCGGCTCACGAGCAAAGATTGTCCGGCAGAGCTGAAACGTGACCTTGTCAATGCGTTGGCGATGTCCCCCACCGGAGGACGTGAACTGCTGAAAGCCGCCCGGGAAGGCCGACTCGACGAGGCTTTAAAGCCGGGAGCTTCTCTCGCACTGGCCCGCAGTCCTGACCAGGGGTTGCGCAACGATGCCGCCAAGGATCTGCCCGTGCCGGTGGCGGTTGGGGCCGACCATTTCCCCTCCCTGCCCAGGCTGCTGGAAATGCCGGGGGACAACAAAAAAGGTGAAGCCGCGTTTGCCCGGGCCACCTGCAACACCTGCCACCGCATCGCGGGCCAGGGGGTGGATTTCGGTCCGGACCTCAGTGAAATCGGCAAGAAACTTCCCCGCGAGGGGCTCGTCGAAGCCATTCTCTACCCCAGCGCGGCGATCAGCCATGGATTCCAAGGCATCGCCATCACCACAAAGTCAGGAGAACAGCTTGTGGGCTATGTCACCGGGGAGACCGCCGGTGACCTCCAGCTCCGGCTGCCCGGTGGCGTGGACAAATCCGTGGGCCGCGCTGAGGTGGCCAAGCGGACGGAACTGGATCAGAGTTTGATGCCTCCCGGTCTGGCCGCCATCCTAGGACCGGAGGATCTGATGCATCTCGTTTCCTATCTCCAGACGCTGAAATGAGAGCGAGGGCGCGGGGAATCCCGGCGCGCTGCGTCTCCAAAAGCGACCTGCCGTTGCGGAGTCTAAAGCGGCTGCCGGAAAACCTCGAAACGGTCTTCGTTTTTCTGTTCGAAATAAGCCGCTGAGTATTTGTCTGGAAACAGGACAGCCCAGTTTCCCCGGGCATCCTTGGTCAGGGTGGCGCTTTGCGGGAGCAGCATCTCGGGGATGACGACTTCGCGGTGGCGGTTGCCGGGCTCGGGAGGCGGCGGGTTTTTCTCAATGATCCACCGCACCTCTTCCCAGGGGGCGCTCTCGAGGCGGCACTCCGCGCCGTATTCCGTTTCCATGCGGTATTGCAGAACCTCGAACTGCAGGGGACCGACCGCGCCGAGGACAGGGACCCGCTGCAACGAGCCGACGGGCTCGAAGCTCTGGGCGAGACCTTCTTTGAGCAACTGGTCCATCCCGTCGCGGAAACGCTTGAATTTGGCGGTGTTGCGGTTGTGTAATCGCGCGAAACACTCCGGAGGGAAGCGGGGGATTTCATCGAACATGATCGTGGGATCGTCCGCCAGGGTGTCCCCGATGAGGAAGTCGTGGTTGCCGACAATGCCCACGACATCGCCCGCCCAAGCGCTGTCGACCGTCTCCCGCTCCTGGGCGAAGAGACGCTGGGAGTTGGAGAGCCGCATCGGTTTGCCACTCCGGGTGTTGGTAACCACCATGTCGCGGGTGAACTCTCCGGAGACGATGCGGATGAACGCCACCCGGTCGCGGTGCTTGGGGTTCATGTTGGCCTGGATTTTAAAGACAAATCCAGAAAAGCCGGGACGGTCGGGTTCGATGAAATGATCCCCGCTGCTCCGGCCCGCCGGGGGCGGGGCGAGGGAGATGAAACGGTCCAGCATCAACTGGACGCCGAAATTGTTCATCGCGCTGCCGAAGAAGACCGGGGTCAGTTTTCCGGCACGGACATCATCGAGGGAAAAGGAGGTGGAGACATCCTCGAAGAGTGAGAGATCCTCGGTGACCTGCTTGTAGACGTGCTCAGGGACGACCTTCCGAACCGTTTCATCACCGATGTCGCTGACATTCACCGGGGCCCGGTAGGAGCCATGTTTCACCCTCTCAAAAAGGTGGACCTGCCGTGTTTCGCGATCGTAAACGCCTTTGAACTCGGGCCCATCGCCGAGGGGCCAGTTCATGGGGAGCGAGGAAATGCCGAGGACGCGCTCCAGTTCGTCGAGCAGCTCGATGGGCGGGCGGGCCGGTCGGTCGAGTTTGTTCATGAAGGTGAAGATCGGCACGCCGCGCCGTCGGCAAACTTCGAAAAGTTTCAGGGTCTGCGCTTCGATCCCTTTCCCGGCGTCGATGACCATGACCGCGGCATCGACGGCGGTGAGGACACGGTAGGTGTCTTCGGAGAAGTCTTTGTGCCCCGGAGTGTCGAGGAGATTGATGACACAGTCCCGATATTCGAACTGGAGCACGGTGGAGGAGACCGAAATGCCGCGTTGTTTTTCGAGATCCATCCAGTCACTGGTGGTGGCGGACTGGTTTTTCCGCGCGGTGACACTGCCGGCGAGCTGCACGGCTCCGCCATAGAGGAGGAATTTCTCCGTCAACGTGGTTTTCCCGGCGTCAGGGTGGGAAATGATGGCGAAGGTCCGGCGACGGGCGATTTCGGGCGGGAGCGGGGCAGACATGTAAAGGGGGACTCAATGCAGGGCCTGAAGCGGCAGGGGATTTTTTCGCCCATGAATGCGGTCTGCGCAAGCCGACTGGGAGCCACGGGGGGTGAAAATTCCGCAAATTCCGAGGGAAAGTCTTCAGAGGCTGGCGTGGAGCTGCTTGTGGCGGCGGATTTTTCTATCTGTTGGCAAGCTCCCCAAGTGCCTCTCCGCGCCTTCATGCTGTCAGAATTGACCGTGTCTGCCGTTGTGGCGGCCACCCGATCCTGCCGCAGCCGGCGGTGGTTCTCTTTATCACCTCCGGGGAGAGGTGATCAGATCGCCGAAAAATGAGGGCCGCCATTGGCTAGAGATCGTGATCAGTTTCCGGGTCTGTGTCATCAGCGGACCGGAGATTGTTCAGCAGCAGAAACAAGTAGCCGTTTTTTGATGGTGAGCGGTAGGCTGCCTGGGCTTCGAGGAGGCGGGCGGCGACCGAGGTCATCTCCCAGCCATCGGCTTCGTCGGCATTCCATTTACCTTCGCTGAGTTTCTCCATTTCATGAGACTCACCGAAATCACGGACCATGTGGATGTCCCCAAGATCGATGTCATTGAGATAGGGATTGGCCCAGGACCAGAGCCAGGTTTCGGTCACATTCGAGACGGAGCCCACTACGGTCAGATCCGCTTCCGCCTGGATCACCCCCCCGTTGGACCAGCGGAATTTGCGGGTGCACAAATCGTATTCAAAACGCTCAAATTCCCCGATACCGAACTCCTCCTGCGCCAGGCGGTTGCGCGAGCGCAGGTAAATGGTGCATTCGCCGATGAATTCCTGAAAGTTTTCCTCGGTCATGGCCTTTGGAAGTGAAAAGCTTTCACTATGCCAATATTCCTCCGATAGGACAAAAAAACCAACCGATTTCCCAAATTCTTTCGCGGTCTGGGGGGGGGTTACAGAATCGCTCCGGGATGATAGGCGGCGGCTTCCGGGACGATGGTGATAACATGATTGCGGACGTGGGCTGCGAAGGCGTCAACCTGTTCTCCGGCGAGCCCCGTGTTCGCTTTGCCCTGTTCGAAGAGATCCCTCATTTCCTCCGCGGTGAGCCCTAGCCGGGGATCGGAGGAAAGTCTGGCGAAGAGGTCAGTCTCTGTCCGGAGACCTCGGCGCAGGTCGCGGATGGCGTCGACGGCGTGTTCCTTGATGGCCTCATGGGCGGCTTCCCGTCCAGCTCCGCGGCGCACGGCCTCCATAAGGACGGTTGTGGTGAGGAGGAAGGGCAGGTAATGGGCAGTCTCACGCTCAATGACCTGAGCGAAGATCTCCATCTGGTCGAGCACCGTGAGGAAGGTCT
>JADZAX010000342.1 GCA_020852405.1 Verrucomicrobiales bacterium | reverse complement strand
CAGCAGAAGCAGGGCAAACAGGACGCGTTTCATGACTGCCTGGATCGTAGCCAAACTCCGCCCCATTGAACACTCCAAACTTGCCGATCGGCGGCATCAATGGCTCCTCATCGTGAACGGAACGCTTGAGGTGATGCCCCCCACAATTTCTGAGAACCGCCAGTCCTGCGCTTTTGCCCGGCGCACAATGGCCCGAACCGCAGGAGCATCATCCGGCTCGAGACCACGACCGAGGGCATAGGTCAGCAGTTTCTCGGTCAGGGTGCCAACAAAGAGTTCCGGACGCTGCAGGAGCACATTTTCCAGTCCTTCCACTCCGGAAAACTCGCTGCCATCGGCAAAACCGCCTTTGTTGTCCACCGGCTGGCCTTCCACCAGGTCGTGCCAGCGGCCCGTCGCGTCGTAGCTCTCCAGAGCAAATCCCACCGGATCCATCAGAGCATGGCAGCTCGCACAGGCGGGATTCTCCCGGTGCTTTGCCAGACGCTCCCGGATGGGCAACGTTTCGGAGATGACTCCATCGAGAGCCGGCACATTTGGCGGAGGCGGGGGCGGCGGGGATCCCAAGAGGTTCTTCAGGATCCAGTGCCCCCGGATCACCGGAGAGGTGCGGGTGGCATACGAAGTCACTGTCAGGACACTGCCCTGCCGCAGCAGCCCCCCACGCTGCCAGCCGGGTTCGAGCTTTACTTCGCGGAACCGGCTTCCGTAGACATGCGGAATCCCGTAGTGGGCGGCCAGCCGTTCATCAAGCCAGGTGCGGTCGGTCCGCAGCAATTCGAGCACACTGCGGTCGTGTTTCACGATGTCCTCAAATAGCAGGCTCGTTTCCATCCGCAAGGCTTCCCGGAGGTTGTCATCAAAGTCAGGAAACAGACGGGCGTCGGGGGTGATGGACTCCAGATTGCGCAGATAAAGCCACTGATCCGCGAAATTCGTCACCAAAGACTTCGCCCGCGGATCGCGCAGCATACGGCGGGTCTGGGTCTCCACATCCAGAGTGCCTGCCAGAAGCGCTTCATCGGGAATGCTGCTCCAAAGAAAAAACGAAAGCCGGGAGGCCAGTTCAAGATCGCTCAACTGGTAGGGGGACCGGGCTTGGTCCTGCTCGGCGCGGAACAGGAACTCCCGACTGACCAGGATTGCCGCCAGCGCAGATTCGATGCCCGCTTCAAAAGAGGCCGCTCCGGTCACGAACGGTTCCAGCCGGGCAAAATCTTCCTCGGTCACGGGCCGTCGGTAGGCTCGCTGCAGGACCGGCATCAGCACTGATTTGGCGTCCTGTGCCTTGCCTTTGAACAGCAACCGGCGGCTCGGGGTGTCACCCGCGCCTTGTGCCGAGAGCGGACCCGTGATGGTCACCTGATAGACGGCCGGTGAGAGCCGTGGGTGCCGATGCAGATTGTAGCTGGACTTGTAGGGCTGACGAAGCCTCTCCAACACCGGGGATCCATTGGGAAGGAAGGTCACCCCGAGATCATGATGCCCACCGGCCACCCGGAACCGGGTCTTCAAATGGGCATCGATCCTTTCATAGTTTTTGTCCTTGGCCGGCCGCACGGTGAACTGCGCCATGACCTCACGATCCAGAAGGACCTGCAGTTCATGGTTTCCATTCATCCCTTCAACCTGCTCATTCCGGTCCCTCTGAAGCCGCACCTGAACCTCGTAATCTCCAGACTGGGCAAAGACCCGCGGAATCAACACCCCTCCTCGGGTTCCCAACGGAAGACCCGGCACCTGGTATTCCTGAGTGATGTCCGGCCTGACCCGCACAGCCATGATCTCGGGTTCCGTGGAGGCGCCGACAGCAAGCCGGGCTATTTTTTGGGCCACTGTGAGATAGCGGTCCAACAAAGCAGGAGGGAGATCCCCCACTGTGACATTGTCGAAGCCGTGGCTGGCCTCATCTGCCGGCAACAGTTTTGACGCATCAAGATCCACCGCAAGGAGATCGCGGACCGCATTCTGGTACTCGACCCGGGTCAGGCGGCGCAATGTCAGGGTCCGTCCCGGATGGGGATGGCGTTCCGCCAAGTTGTCCAATGAGGCGGTCAATTCTGCCACCGCGCCATCATACCCCTCCGAGTTGGGACGCTTCTTGCCCACCGGAGGCATCTGGCGGGTGTTGAGCTGGCGGACCACGGTTTCCCAGACCGCGGTGTGGGCCGCGAGGTCATCGTCTAAAATGGATCCGAGATCGAGACCTCCTTTTTTGACGTCCGCGTCATGGCAATCAAGGCAATAACGCTCCACCAGGACCCGCGGCGAATCGACCGCCTGCAGGGAATGGCAGGACAGCCCCAGCAATGCCGCCACCGCGACAGAAAAGGAAACCGGTGTGAAATTCATTGCCATCCTCGAAGTAACGATTTCGTCCACAGAACCTGACAGCCCGTTCTCAACCGGCCTGCCAATGGAAAACAATGCGTGCGGCAGTGATCACTTCAACCATTCGGGCTTCACCTTGGTTTCCTCCAACTGCCTGGTCGGTTCGAAGTGGGGATTGTCACCCGGAATCGGAACGGGAATCGAACGCATCCAGTCGCGCAGCTGGCTTCTCAGGTCAGCGGCACGGACCGACTCGGACGCGGATTGGTCAACCAACTCACCGGGATCCTCCCGCAGATTGAAGAGTTCCAACCGTGGGCCCACATGGTAACGGGTCTCCTCATCGAACCAATCCCCGAAGGACTCGATGAGCTTCCAGTCGCCCTGCCGGATCACGGCGCAGGGCGTGGCAGCCCAGCGCAGATCATAGAGGGGCAGGTACCAGAATAACGGCCGGGGAGCAATGGTTTCCCCGTCAAAGAGTGGCAGCAAATTCACTCCATCGAGACGGTGGTTCCCGGAGGAAGAAGCCCCGGAGGCGGCGAGCAGAGTGGGCATCCAGTCCACGACGTGGACCGGAGTGTCGCAGACCCGACCCGCGCTCACATGACCCGGCCACCGGACGAGGCACGGCATACGGATGCCGCCCTCATAAGCGCTTCCTTTGCCGGCGCGCAGCGGGGCGTTGTCGAATTCCTGCGTTTTGATCCGCAGCGGCCGGCTGCCATCATTGACTTCGGGCAGGTGGTAATTGGTGTCGAGCCCACCGTTGTCGGAGAGAAAAACCACAAGCGTGTTGTTCCGCAAATTCATCTCATCGAGCGCGCCCAGCAGTCTGCCGATGCTGTTATCGAGGTGCTCGATGGCGGCGAAATAAGTGGCATTGAACATTCCCGTCTCCGGCGCCCCGGCCGCAAGGTGCTTTTTCACAAGATCAGGAGGAGCCGCCACGACACCATGCAGGGTGTGGTGGGCGAGATAGAAAAACCAGGGTTTGTCATGGTGTCCCTGGATGAAACCGATGGCCTGGTCCGTGAGATGATCGACCCATTTGTCGCCTTCATTCTGACTCCCCGGACCGCGCGGCGCCACCCAGTCGAAGCCATAGGCGCCCGCCGCCTCCGGGTGGAGGGAAACGTAGTCGCCGTCCGCCCCGGTCGTGAGGTGCCATTTGCCGGCCATGCCGGTTGTGTAGCCCGCATCGTGCAGGCTTTTGGGAAGGTTGGGAAGATCCCGCGGAAATTGTTCCCGGTAGCCCGGTTCTTCCACCCGCGCCCATGGCAGTCCATACCAGGGAATGACATGCCACATGCCGTTTCTCGCGGTGTGCTGTCCGCTGAGCAGGGCCGCGCGGGTCGGCGTGCACTGCGGCATCACATAGGCCTCGGAAAACCGCATCCCTTCCCCGGCGAGACGGTCGAGATGCGGCGTGGGGACCTTATTCGATCCGTAGCAACCCAGGGTCGGCCACCCGTGGTCATCCGTCAGAATGAAGAGGATGTTGGGCCTGTCCGCACCCCATGAGACCTTCGCCAACAAAAGTGCCAGGAGCCACAGCAGGGACGTTTTCATGACAGGCGAACGCGGCATTTACCACAGTGGATCGATTTGTTCGGAGTTCCAGCGGTCCCACAGCAACGCCATGGCTTTGACCCGGTCCGGCTCCTTGGCGGCGAGATCCGTGGTTTCGCCGATGTCAGAGGCGAGGTCGTAGAGTTGCCAATCGCCGCCATCCCGGATGCTTTTCCAATCTCCCTGGCGCACCGCGTTCTTTTTCCCGACACGCCAGAACAGGGTGTCGTGCACTGCGACAGGATTTTTTCCAGTAAGCATCGGAAGCAGGCTCACCCCATCCAACTTTTTGCCAAGATGGCTCCGGACTCCCCCCGCCTCCAGCAGAGTGGCACTGGCATCCATCGAAGTCACGGGCGAGTCGATCACCCGGGATGCGGATACCACGCCTTTCCAGGAGATGACAAAGGGAACCCGGATCCCTCCCTCCCAGAGTTCCCCCTTGCCACCACGGAGAGGGGCATTGCTCGAAGTCAGTTCTTTTGTCGGCCCCCCGTTGTCGCTCAGAAAGACGATCAGCGTGTTGTCCTCCTGCCCGGTTTCGCGCAATTTGCCGAGCACCGTGCCGATGCGGTCGTCCAGCTGGGCGAGCATGGCCGCAAAAATTCGCCGGTGGATGTCCCCGATGTGGGCGAATTTTTCCATGTATCCGTCCATGCCCTGCATGGGGCTGTGGACCGCGTTGTACGGAAGGTAGAGAAACCAAGGCTGGGACCGGTGCCGTTCCATGAAGTCACAGGCCTCGCGGGTGAAGGCATCGGTTAAATTGGCGGTTTCCAGAGCCGGCTGGCTGCTGCGGAGAATGGGATTGTCCGCGTCGTAGGCGGGCTCCCGGTTGCCCAAATGGGTGCTCCAAATGATGCGGCCGTCGGGCGACGTCCAGCGTCCCTCGGAACCGTCCGGCAGGGCCTTGCGACGAAGCCAGGTCGTCGCACCGGTCCAGGGGGGCGGGACGAAATAATGTCCCTCGTGGAGAAAACCGAAGAACTCATCAAAGCCCCGGCGCTGGGGATGAAACGGAGCGGTGCCTCCGAGGTGCCACTTGCCAATGAGAGCGGTGGCATAACCAGCTTCCTGTAGCCGGTCCGCCAAGGTCTTTTCCCCGACCGGAAGTCCGATGCCGGGGGCGGCATTTTTGTCTCCGATGGGATTGAACTCAAATCCAAACCGGGTTTGATAGCGGGCCGTCAACAGTCCGGCACGGGAAGCGGCACAGAATGGAGCGGTGACGTAACCGTTGGTGAAGCGCGCGCCACCCGCCGCCAGAGCGTCGAGATGCGGCGTCGGAATGTCCCGTCCACCGTAGCATCCCAGTTCGCCGTATCCGAGATCGTCCGCGACAATGCAAAGCAAATTGGGCCGCGACTGGGCCCGTCCGGCGGGGGCAACGGCGGTTGTGAAAACGGCGAGTAAAAGAAAAAACAAGGACTGAACCAAGCCGGTCTTCATGCGGTAATTCATTTGATACCCCCCGAACCGGCGGCCTCTTGCGTCCTCCCTGCGGCATCGTTGACGGACCCAGGACATTTCTGATAGGGAAAGAGCAGAGGACATCCTCATGCCAACGGGCAGCCTCACTGGAATCTGACATCCCCTGATGTGAGAGGTGGGATTCCGCGGCATGACGCTCAGGCCAGGATCTGTTGCACGAGCCGACAGGGCTCCACCCCGGTGAGCTTGAAATCCAAACCCGCCTTGCGAAAGACGAGGCGTTCATGGTCAATACCGAGGCAATGGAGAATAGTCGCCTGCAGGTCCGCCACATGGACCTCGTCCTCGACGATGTTGAAGCCCATTTCGTCCGTCGCACCAAGGGTCACTCCGCCTTTGATACCACCGCCGGCCATCCACATCGTAAAGGCCTGGGGATGGTGGTCCCGCCCCATGCTGCGGCCGAGCGAAACACTGGCCTCGACCATCGGGGTGCGGCCGAACTCCCCTCCCCACACCACCAGAGTGCTGTCGAGCAGGCCCCGCTGCTTCAGGTCTTGGACCAGGGCGGCACTGGCCCGGTCGGTCACTCCGCAATTCCTTTTGACATTGCCCGCCACGTCGCTGTGCGCATCCCAGCCTTCGTGGTAAATGTTGATGAAGCGCACGCCGCGCTCCACCATGCGCCGGGCCAACAAGCAGGCACGGGCGAACGAAGGCACCTTCGGATCGCAGCCATACATTTCCAGCGTGGCCTTGTCTTCCTTCGTCAGATCCATCAGTTCCGGCGCGGAGCTTTGGAGGCGGTAGGCCATTTCATAGTTGGCAATCCTGGTGGCGGTCTCACTGTCACCGTCGAGCCGGAGGCGGCGCTGGTTCATGGCATTGATGAGGTCGATGGTGTCGCGCTGGGTGCCGGCCCCGATCCCCTCCGGCGTGCTCACATTCAGGATGGGATCCCCCGTGTTGCGGAACCGGGTGCCGGAATAGACGCTGGGAAGAAAGCCGCTGCTCCAACACGCGGCGCCACCACTGATGCCGCTGCCCGTGCTCATGACCACAAAGGAAGGCAGATCCCGGGATTCGGCGCCGAGTCCGTAGGTGATCCAGGAGCCCATACTGGGCCGTCCGGGTTGAGAAAAACCCGTGTTCATGAAAATCTGGGCCGGCGCATGGTTGAACTGCGTGGTCCGGCAGGATTTCACCAACGCGATGTCATCCACCACCGTGGCCAAATGGGGAAGCATTTCCGAGATTTCCGCACCGCACTCGCCATGACGGTCAAACCGGTAACGCGGCCCCAGAACTGCGGCATCGGGACGGATGAATGCATAACGCTGCCCACCGATGATCGAAGGCGGCAGCGGTTTGCCTTCGAACTTGGTGAGCATGGGCTTGTTGTCGAACAACTCAAGCTGAGAGGGAGCCCCGGCCATAAACAGGTGGATGACCGCCTTCGCTCTGGGGGGAGAATGACTCGGAGCCGCGGAGTTGGGGCTGGTTGTCGATCCGTGGGCAGAGTCGGCAAGGAGCGAAGCCAGAGCGATCTTGCCCGTTCCGATGGCGCAGTCCTGGAAAAAATGCCGGCGGGTGAGGTGGGACGAGTTCATGGATGGGTGATCGATTCGTCGAGGTTCAGGAGGGCGCGGCATACAACCGTCCACAGCGTATTGTCTTCCAGATTCTTCCCCCGCTGGTTTTGCAGGAAGGCATGCAATGATGCCAATTCATCCGGGGCCGGCGGCCGGGTCAGGCAGCGGCGGAACATGTTTTGCAGTCGGTCGTCATCGGTCCTGGATTCAGTGACAACTTTGCTGGCCATGGCCCGGGCAGCTTCCAGAAACATCTGATCGTTGAGAAGAGTGAGAGCCTGCAAAGGACTGTTGGAGACTTCGCGCTTCGCGAGACAGGCCTCCCCGGTGGGTGCGTCGAAGGTGGTCGCCATGGCGAACGGTGCGGTGCGTTTGGTGAACGTGTAGAGACTGCGACGGTAGCGGTCCTCTCCCTCACTGGTTTTCCAATCCACCTTGCCATAGGTGCCTTCGGTGGTCACGCTGGCAGGCTGCGGTGGATAAACCCCGGGTCCCCCCATTTTCAGGGAAAGGATCCCTGCGGCCTGCAACGCCGAGTCGCGGATGATCTCGGCATCCAAACGGAAGCGCGCACCGCGAGCCAGCAGGATGTTTTCCGGATCCCGCCGGGCCAGTTCCGGAGAGATGCGGCTGCTCTGTTTGTAGGTGGCGCTGGTGACAAGGAGACGGTGGAGCTTTTTCAGGGACCACCCCTCCTTGCGGAACTCAACCGCGAGCCAGTCCAACAATTCAGGGTGGGAAGGAGGATCGCTTTGGTACCCGAAATCTTCGAGTGACTTCACCAGACCGCGCCCAAAGAAAGCCTGCCACTGCCGGTTCACGGTGACCCGTGCGGTGAGCGGGTTCTCCGGAGCGAAGAGCCACTTGGCGAAGCTGAGGCGGTTGGCCGGCGCGTCCTTGGGCAAGGGAGGAAGGAACGCCGGAACGCCGGGAGTGACCTCCTCTTTCGGTTGGAGGTACTCGCCGCGGTGGTATCGGTGGGTGATCCGGAGGTTGGATGCGGGCCGCTCTTTCATCACCAAAGTGGCCTGACCCAGCACCGGATTCTTCCGGGCGGCCAACAGGGGCGCAACCGCCTCTTTCATCTCGGGAGCGGATTCCAAGAAATGCCGCAGGCGCAGATCCTGTTTCGTGGCATCGCCCGTTGCCAGAGCTTCCTCAACCGCTGCCGGCAGACCGGTGGCGGCGGCGTGGTCGCCCGTGGTCACGGAGATGCGGAAATGGCCGAGCGGGCAGGCGAAATGCTTCTCAAAGAGCATTTTCAAATCAAGTCCGTCGGTGAGATCCATCGGCTCCGCGAAATGGAACACGGCGGCATGTCCGACGCCAGACCCGCCGAGCACCTGCCAGCCACTGGACATCTCCCCGTCCAGAGCGGCACTGGCATTGTTCTTTTTGGAAGTCTTTTTGGCATTTGGCTTTGAGGGGGAGGCATCGCTGATGCGATCCTCCTCTGCATCGTTCGTCGCCGAGGCCCCGGCTATGTTGACACGCTGACCATTCTGGAAAGCCTGCAACTCGCTCAGAAAAAAGCCGCCCAATGGTCCCTCATAGTAGGTCAGCCCGGGCCCGCCATTCGGCAAATCCGGATGGGAAGCGACCTCAATGCGGAGGGCCCGGACACCCTTAACCGGAGCGCGCACGGTCAAATCATAGACTTCGCTCTTCGAGATGTCGCCGCTCCCAAGGATGAACCCATCCGGCAGCAGCTCGAGATGCGGCAGGGTCGTCTCCATTTTCACAGGGCGAAGTATTTCCCACCGGGAGGCGGACTGCTGCGCGTTCGCCACCCATTCGGCAAAACCTTTCCTCATCATCGATTCCCCACCGGGGTACTTCGTGGGCAGTTCCGCCTCTAGGTTCACGATCTGTTCCGACTGCGCCTTCTGCCGCGCCCGGATCTCCTCCGTTTCAATTTGGTAGGTGGGTTCGGAAGCATTGTTGAGCAGGGCCAGAACCTGGTAGTAATCCGTGTGCGCGATGGGATCGTACTTGTGGGTATGGCACTGGCAGCAGTTCAGGGTGAGCCCCATCCACGTCGTACCGGTGACATTCACGCGGTCCACCATGGCGTAGAATCGATATTCATTCGGATCGATGCCACCTTCTTCGTTGAGCATCGTGTTGCGGTGGAATCCGGTGGCCACCAGATCGTCTGTCGTGGGATCCTGCAGCATGTCGCCGGCCAGCTGACGGATGCTGAACTGATCAAAAGGCATGTCCTCATTGAGGGCCCGCACCACCCAATCCCGATAGGGCCATATGCTGCGAGGGCGGTCTTTTTCAAAGCCATTGGTGTCGGCGTACCGTGCCAGATCCAGCCACCGCCGCGCCCAGCGCTCGCCATATTGTTTTGAATCCAACAAACGATCGACCAGTTTTGCATAGGCATCCGGAGAAGGGTCATCCACAAAAGCGTCGGCCTCGGCGGGAGACGGGGGAAGTCCGATGAGATCGAGAGAAAGCCTCCGCACCAACGTGAGGCGGTCGGCTTCCGGAGAGGGCTGCAACCCTTCCTTCGCGAGACGGTCCAGAATGAAAGAATCCACCGGATGCGTTCCCGGCTTCGGCAGTGGAGCCTGCACCGGTGCCACATAGGCCCAATGGGCTTCATAGGGTGCACCTTCCGCAATCCAAGCCTTCAGAACAGCCTTGGCGGCTTCCGGAAGCACTGATTTGGTGTGCGCCGGGGGCATGACCTCGTCTTCATCGCGGCTGAAAATTCGACGCACCAATTCACTGGATTCCGGGTGCCCCGGCACGATGGCGGTTTCACCGGATTTGGCTTTTCCGGTGGCGGATTCCCGGTGATCAAGGCGCAACTCTCCTTTGCGCCCATGCTCGTCCATGCCGTGGCATTTGAAGCAATGCTGCGCCAGCACCGGCCGGATGTCGCGGTTGAAATCAACAGCGTGCGCCCTCGCCGCCAGGACCAGGAGGAGAAAGAGCGTGAGCGTCTTGGACATGATCTGGAGAACACGATGCTTCGGAACCACGGGGTTATCAAGTCCGTGAACGGGGAGGGCCGGTCCGGTGAGAAGCCGCAGTCCGCAACGTTTCAGTTTCCGTCCACCCGCTTGACCCTGCCAAACTCCACGTCCCCGATTCCTTGGGCCCCACCGGTCGCATTCGGATCGGGAGTGAACCGATAGACTTCCTTCCAAAGGGTGCCGCCGTCGTCGCTGCGGAGAATCGTGTTCCGCTTTTTGGCCACGCTGACCAGCGTTCCCTTGTCTGATACCGCGAAGCGTCCTGCGGGAGTCTCCGGAGGAAGATCACGCCAGGTGACACCATCCTTGCTGGCCTTGGAGTTCTTGCCGGTGACCCAAAACTCATCGCCCACAATGGACAATCCAAAGGAACGGCTCTCAGGACGCTCAACCCCCAGCGGATGGGCCTCCCACGTCATCCCGCCATCCACGGACCGGAGCACCGTTTGGCCGCTTCCCTTCACAATGAGGAAGACGCTGCCCTTGGCGATGATGCCCTTGGCGCCGATCGTTTCATCCCATGGCTCCGCCCTCACGTTGAGGGGGAT
>JADZAX010000341.1 GCA_020852405.1 Verrucomicrobiales bacterium | reverse complement strand
TGCCCAACCGGTCGGCGATCCATTGGTCCAGGGAGAGGGTGTTTTGGAAACTTCGAGAACCGGGGTGCGGCGCGGCGGTGAGGAAGGATTTTTCCGCCGCATGACCGCCATCCACGTCCGGATGGCTGGTGCCTGAGACGACCGTGAAGGATTTTCGCAGTTCGTCCGCAGGCTCCAGATACGGGCTGGTCTGGTAATTCGCTCCGGTTCCGGTGGGAAAAAAATTGGGGCCGTAGAAACCCAGGGGAATATTGATGGCCACGAAGCGCGAGGGAGGCCGGGAGGGCGCGGCCCGGAGCGATTCGAAAGCGGGCAGGGCGAGACAGACACCTGCCTGGCGCAGAAACAATCGGCGTTGCATGGAGAAAGAGGGGGGGATCAGTATTTGAGGAACAGGTCGGAGGCGACAATTTCTTCCACCAAGGTGCGGAGACCGTTGCCCCGGCTCCGGGTGTCAGAGACGATGTCCCGGACACCGGGGCGGTCGGAAAAACCCAACTCCCGACCGAGGGCATAGGTGAGGAGTTTCTCCGTGAGACAACGGGCGAAGGGCTCCGGGTTTTCCAACAGATACCGTTGGAACGAAGCCAGACCGTCGAAGGTGTCCCCTGACGCGAAAGTTCCCGAGGAATCCACCGGCTTGCCATCGACGACTACCCCCCAGCCTTTGTCGGCATGTTGCGGGTTCACTTGGAACCGGCGGTAATGTGTCCGCAGCACACCCACCGGATCGAATCCCTCCAGAGCGTAGCCCGGCGGGTCAATGTATTGGTGGCAGCCCTGGCAACTGGCTGAGGATCGGTGCAGATCCAGCTGCTCGCGGATCGTGGTCGCAGAGCGGATGTCGGGTTCGATCCCGGGGATGTTGGGCGGCGGTGGGGGGACCTTCCGGCCCAACAGGTTTTCCAGGACCCAGACACCCCGGATCACCGGAGAAGTGTTCGTGCCGTTGGCGGTGACCTTGAGGACCGCGCCCTGAGTGAGGATCCCGCCGCGGGGGCTTTCCGGCGGCAGGGGAACGACCACGGGTTCCAACCAGGGCAGGCCTTCAGTCGGAAGGTGGTAGTGGTCCGCGAGGCGGTGGTTCAGGAACGCGAAGTCGGAATCGATGCAGAGGGTGATGTCGAGATTCGCGGTCAGGAGATGTCGGAAAAAACCTTCGCTTTCTCGGACCATGCTGACTTTGAGCCATTCGTCAAAACCCGGATAGAGCCGCGCGTCCGGTGTAGTGGCATTGATGTCCCGGAGACGGAGCCATTGCCCCGTGAAGTTGTGCACGAGCCGCTCCGCACGGGGATCCGCGAGCAACCGTCGGACTTCGGCGAGCCGTCCTTCGCGGGTTTCCAGCTTGCCGGAGGACGCCGCAGCGATGAGGGCTTCGTCGGGCTGGGAACTCCACAGGAAATACGACAGCCGGGCCGCGATCTCAGGGCCGTTGAGAGATTTCCGCACTGCTGGCGCCTCTTCAAGGAGGAACAAAAAGCTTGGTGAGCAGAGTACCGCAGTCAGGGCGGTGCGGAGGCTTTCCTCCACGCTTTGCCCTCCCTCGTGTCGTGCTTTGACCAGTCCGGCATACCTCGCCACTTCGGTTTCGGTGACGGGACGGCGGAAGGCGCGGGGAATAAAACGGCGCAGGATGGCGGTGGCATCCTCGATGGTGGCCAGCGTCAGGTCGAGGTCACCGACCAGCCTGGTGTGTGACGCCGGAGGCCAGATCTCGTTGAGAGGACCGGTGACCTCCACGGCACTGAAACCCACGCCCGGCACCTCCGCCCGGGCCGGTTCTTTGACATAGGCGGGAAGTCCGTGGGGGAAAAACTGGATCGCGAAGCCTTTGCCGAGAGTGGCCTCGATTTCATAAGTGCGCGGAGTTTCCGAAACCTCATAGTGACCCAGATCGCGGTAAATGGCCCCGACTTTGTTGAAATCGGAAGCGACCACATTGAAGAGGAAGGGTTCCTTGGCGCGGTGGGTTGCCGCAGAGAAGCGGAACCGGTATCGTCCCGGTTCCGGCGTCCGGTGGGCCCGGGTGCTGATTTTGCTATATAGGGTGGCATTGGCCAGGTAGACCACGACCCGGCCATCAATATAGCCATAGCCGCCTTCGTCAAGGTAACGCTGGATTTCCTTGAGGGAGTCAACGGTGAAGGTCTGTGATTCTGGTCGCAGCCCGCTCACAAGGGCGGCATCGACGGCGCGGCGTGCTGCGTCGAGGTAACGACCCATGAGTTCTGCGGAGATGGCGAGGGCTCCACCATTGTTGTCGAATCCCTCCGCCAACTGGTCCGGTGGGAGCAGTTCTTTCAGTTCCAGATCGATCCCCAGCAGGTCGCGGATCGTGTTCTGCCATTCCTCGCGGTTCAGTCGGCGCATGACGACTTCCCGGCGGGCTTGGTCGGCCTCGGTCAACTTTGGTGCCAGCCAAGCTGTCAGACCAGCGATCCTGTCCCCGTCGGGGCGGGTCTTCTTGGCGGGCGGCATTTCACCGGAGACAATGCGGTCATGGATACGGACCCAGAGATCCTGTTGGCTCGCGGTGGCGAGAGAAAAGGTGACCGACTGAAGGTCCAGTCCTCCTTTGCGTGAGGTGTCATCATGGCATTCCAGACAATGGTTCTCGAAGAACGCATTCACTTGAGCGGGAATCTCTTCTCCGGTCCCGCTGGCTGGAATTCCCAGGAGGAGGAAAAGGGGGATCAGACGGACGCATGGGTGCATGAAGGCAAAGTCATCCAACCATTCGGAATGACAACCGCCCTTCGTCAGCGTTGAACCTGGTCGCGCCATTGTCTTATGGTGTGTTGACAAAAAGTCTACACTGTATAAATTGTCTACATGAATATCCGACTGCACCTTCAATCGCCGGGACTCAACATGGATGCCGTCTTGCGGCCTGACGTGTTGCCCTCTTTGATCGAACTGATTCAAAAAAACAAAGTTCCTGCAGCGGAACTGGCTGAACACGAGAAAAATCTGCGTCGTCCAGGACCTCCCCGCCCACCGGGGCCTCCGAATCGACTTCGTGGGAACACGGAACCAACACGAGGCCGAGGACGCCTCGATGACGTCATGGCACCGCCCCCGGAATGGGATGCATCGACCCTTCCTGCTCGGGAGAAAGTGGCGACGATGAACCTGGAAGAATTTCTCGGTCAGGTTGCGCCCAAGACGTTTCCGGAGAAAATCCTCGCCTTGGGCGCTTGGCTCGCCGCGAGGCGGGATCAACCAGTGATCCGGCCGGGGGACCTGAAACGGCTCCTGGTGAGGTTGCGGCAGGAGCCTCCTGCCAATCCTGGGCGGGACTTTCGGCAGGCCAAGGAACTGGGATGGCTTATGCCTCTGGGGCATCGGGAGTTTGCCCTGACCAATGCCGGGTGGCACCAACTGGCCGGAATGCTGGCTGCTGGGGAAGGTTTGCCCAAAGGTTCCTGAGGGCTGACCGATGCCACCACGTTCTCCGTTGCCCCGATCCGTCAGGGAACCGGGGGAGTGGCGGTGGCGCCGGGATTCGGAGCCGGCGGCGGGGGAGCTGCCGGCGGGTCTGCTTTGGGCAATGCCGGCGTATCGGGCACGGCGGTTGGTCCGGGAGGCGCAGTCGGTGGAACGAGTGGGGCGGTCGCTTCCGCCGCCGCCTTTTTGGCCTCTGCTTCGGCGTGCCGCTTGGCGATGAGATCCTCCCATGAGTGGAGGGCGTAACCTTGTCCGATCCCGCCCAGCGAGTCGATCAGTTCCTGACAGCGGGCCTGCCACCGGGGCAGGTCAGGGACATCTGCTTTTGCATCCGCGCTGCCGGGGAAGACCAAGTAGGTCACGGTGAGGTCGGAGACCGGGCGGTTGAAAGGGGACGCTTTTTCGCTCAATTCGCGGGCAATTCGCAAGGAGGCCTCGCCCATCTTGTACGCCGGACCGGCATCCCCGACAATGGCCGGCAGTAGATGATTCTCGTGGATGACGACAGCATAGTCGCCGATCGCGGGTCCGAAGGGTGTCTCCGCCTCACGGTTGAGCAGGGAGAGGGGAATGACAATGAACGGATCAGCCTCTGCAATGAGGTAGCTGCGGTACTTCATGTCCGTGACTCCCGGTTTGAGACGGTCGATTTCGGCGCGGAGGAAGCGGTTTCTTTCGATGCTCAGCCCTGGAATCGCGAACTCAGCCTCGTATTTTTTCAGGAGGGGTTCCCACCTGGCGAGCAGCGGATTGGGCTGCCTGGTTTTCTTGGGCCAGGCAAAGGTGGTGAAGGGTTGGTAGTTGTCTGAGAGCGTGATGAAATCGGCCATGTCCGGCCAGCGGTCACCGTCGGAGCCGTCGGAAACGACGTCCATCTCCCCTTGCAGGAGCAGCGCCCGCCCGCCTTTGGTGGGATGGCTCAGTTCAAGAATGCTCTCACAGTCGTAGAGGTTGTGCCGGGACAAAATGCGGTCGAGCCGGGTCAGTTTGGACTGCAATTCCACCTTTTTTAGTTCATAAAGATGATAGAAAAAGGGCGAAACTTGGGCTCCGGAGAGCAGGGTTTCCAGTCCCGGGAGCATCTTGGGCAATTCGGGGTTGAGGCTGGTGAAGTCCGCAAGGGTGACGGCCGGTTTGGGCATTTTCACCTCCAGTGAGAGTTTGATCAGCATGCTCTCCTCCCGGGTCCGTTCCGCGCTGGCCAGACCACCTTCCTGCGGGGCCAATTCTGATTGAATGCCATACTCCTTGTAGAGACTGGCGGTGTCGATGCTCTTGGTGAAGACGAAACGGGAGGGCAGGGGCGATTGGGAGGCTTTCTCGACGACCTTTTCGACGATTTTCTCCTGGACCACGATTTTTTCGACAATCCGGGGTTCCCGGAACGACTGCACGAAATCCTTGAGCCGGGTCCCGGTGCCAGAGAAATCGAGTAGGATGAGTGAGAGCGGCAGGATCAGGAGCAGGTAAAGCCCGATCACAAAAAAACGTCCGCAACCGCGAGGTCTTTGGGCTTTGGGGGGAATCCCGGAATTCACGTCGGCGAGGATGTCTTTGGCGTCCGGATTCATGATCCCTGTAAAATGCCATCAAACCGGCATCCGCCAACCGGGGATTGCGATTCCCGGCACCTTGACCAGGGCTTACGCACCAAAATGATGGGCGATAGAGGCGAGGAGGTCGGTGCGGAACGCGGGATCGAGCGCGGCCCGCTTGCGCTTGGAGCGGATCGAGCTCTTCGGAAGATGGTTGCGCAGGGTTTGG
>JADZAX010000340.1 GCA_020852405.1 Verrucomicrobiales bacterium | reverse complement strand
TGCTGCCACCGGGCTCCGGCTACCTCCTCGGCTCCGATGCCTTGGGACGCGACCTGATGACCCGTATCTTCTTCGGTGGTCTGGTGTCGTTTTCCGTCGGATTGGTGGCGACCCTGGTCTCCACCTTGATCGGGGTCGCCTACGGCGCCGTGGCCGGCTATGTCGGGGGACGCGTCGATGTGGTCATGATGCGGATTGTCGACATCCTTTACGCGATGCCGTTCGTCATTCTCGTCATCGTCCTGATGTCCTTTTTTGGGAGCAACCTGATCCTGCTGTTCCTCGCCATTGGGGCGGTCGAGTGGCTCACCATGGCCCGGATTGTCCGGGGACAGGTGCTGTCGTTGAAAAAACAGGAATTTGTAGAAGCCGCGGTGTCTCTCGGGTTCAGCCATTGGCGCATCATTTTCCGGCACCTCGTGCCGAACACGATGGGTCCCGTCATCGTCTACACGACCCTCACGGTGCCAGCCGTGATGCGTCTGGAGGCGGTTCTGAGCTTCCTCGGCATGGGGGTGCAGCCTCCAGACAGTTCCTGGGGCACTCTCATCAAGGAAGGGGCCGACCGCATGGACATTTCCATCTGGCTCCTGGTGTTTCCGTCGGCCATTTTTGCGGTCACGCTGTTCTGCCTGAATTTCCTGGGAGACGGTCTGCGCGATGCGCTGGATCCCAAGTCCTCGAAAGATTGAGTCGGGAGGGAGGCGTCTCCGGAAAACGGGGAATCCCGGAGTCTCCCCACCGCCCTTCAGTGGGAGCGGCTTCGGAGATCCGGGATTCTGGGGTGCCCTGGACGGCGGCCTGCTGGTTCAATGGGAGGCCGCGGGCAAAGCGGGACTTAGGCGCGGAATTCGCGTTGGTAAGTCACAAAGTGACCGTCGCTGTAGATATCGCGGTAGACCACGACGGTGACATGAAAGGAGATGCGGCGTCCGCAGTGGTCCAAAGAGTAGCGCTGTTCGCAGAACCGGCTGACTTCCTTGGTGCAGACCTTGTAGGATTCACAGTGGCGTGACTGCGGTGCATTGTAGCTCTGTTTGTGATGCGAACTCCCGTAGGAGAGCGACACCCGGGGCTGGTTGCAGTTGGAGCGGTTGATTGAGATGTTGAAATCACCGGCTTCGGAGCGGCCCGGGGTGAACGCGAAGGCGGCAGTGGCCAGAGCGATCGCGGTGATCAGGGAGGTTTTCTTCGTGTTCATGGTCGTATTGAGGTTGGGGTGGTTCGGGCTTCCGCCCGGTTTACTTGGTTGTTATGGTGTTGTTTTTGTGGGCCCCGGTTTTTGTTTTCAGGTTTTAGGCTGCGAGGCTCATTCCATTCGACCGGAGGGGGATGGATATTATTCGAAAAGATGTTTCGCTGATGACCGTAACGAGTGGATCAACCGCTAGACAATCATTGGGGAAATCTGATTCGGGTAGGCTGATTCCGTCGCTGGAACCGATCCAATGGCAACGCATTCCCTCCCTTCACGAGTTCATGAACCGAGATGGATTTCCCAGGTTCAGTGGACAGGCATGGAGACCATGCGGCAACGGGAGCATGCTTCCACGGATCCCGTGATATCCGTCACGGTGAGGCCAGTTTCCTGGCCAGGGCCTGGGAATCGGAGGAAAGCTTGTCCAACGGGTAGCGGACGGTCTTTCCATCGGAGAGGATCAGCAGCACCGCGGTGCCTTGCAGTCCTCCGAAGCGGGCCTGGACTGTTTTGCCTTCGGTGTTGGTCCAGGGGTGCACGGTCTCCTCTGCGGCAGGGGAGGTCGGCCCTCCAAGACGCCCGGCCAGTTGGGCCGCATGCAGGTCTGGCGGATCCAATTTTCCCGGTCGGATCGATTCGATCCACAGACCATCGGCATCCGGTTTGCCGCGGCCGCGGATTTTCACGCCGATAAAATTGAGCCGGGAAGGACCGAATCCCTCCGGCATTTCCACGCTGCCCTTGGATTCCAGGTTCCAGTAGGTGTTTCCCGCGGCCGCATTTCGCCCGATGCCCTCGTGGCCACCGCAGAGGAACATCCGCTCGCCTTTGCCGAGATCGAGTTGGGAAAACAGGTTCTCGTAGGGCGCGAGCTTGTGGTGATCCAGCGACAGGTCCGGCCCTTTGCCATTCGAGAAGACACAGCCCACCGAGCCGCCGCTGACGGTGAGATCGTGAATGAACTTCGTGCGGAATTCGAACGCCGTGCAAAGACAGTCGATGCTTTCCACGGAGATGCCGTGATGGCCGGTGGCATCGTGCGGGTTCGATGCCTTCCGGCCGGATTCCAGAACGATGCCGGTGACGGTGCTGAAGACCGACCCGCCCAACTTGATCCCGGAGTCGGCATTGCGGATCACGACATCGCGCACCCAGCTGTGGGCCACTCCATTCATCTGGATGGCGTTGAAACCTTTCTCCGTGAAGTGCCCCAGGTAGGGATCTTTGGGAAACTCAAAGGAGAGGTGCTCGATGCCGACCTCCTGCACGCGCGGCTGAAAGGTGCGGACTTCGGGTTTCCATTCCGGGCGCAACTCGATCCGCAAAGGCCGCTCCAGGGTCACGGTCCCGCCTTCGACGGATTTCACCCGGCTGACCTGGCGGAAACTCCGGTCAGACCCCGCCTGCGACAGGTCCGTCGCGTCTTCCCGATATAAGTAGCGTAACAGAGTTTGCCCGGTCGTGTCCATGGCCACGATCACGATCTCGTCGCCCGCCTTGAAGGGATGGCCGGGGGCGAGCTGCACCACGGTGTCCCCGCGCTTCGCCGGAGCCGTCACGGGCTTGGCGTCATTGGCAAAGTAACCCGTCGATCCGGCCACATTGATGAATCCACCCGAGTAGGCGTAGGCGGTGCCGCCTGTCTCGGCATACTGCACGGGCAGCGGATGGATCACCTGCAGCGGCACGGGTGCCAGGATCACCGTCTTGTCCGGTCCCTCCCCCTGCAGCACGGTTCCCGATGTCTTGATAGTCACCACATCGGAGAGCCGGTAGCGTCCCGCCGGCAGGGCGATCGTCTTGCCGGGATTCGCGTCGATCGCTTTCTGGATCGCGGCGGTGTCATCGGCCGCGCCATCTCCGGCGGCCCCGTAGTCTTTGACCGAAACGTCCGGCGTCCGCTCGGGCAGCGGTTTTTCTCCGCGTTGATAACCGGCGTAGGAAAAGTCCGGCAACGGCCCGCCCGCCGCCTGCCAGCTTTCCCCCTTGACGCCATAGATCTTTGAGGGCTCCGCTTGAAGCGAGGAGCCGATCATCATCGCGACAAAGGCGACGTCCCTGAGAAGAATTACTGAATTCGTGGTCATTTCGGGGAGGGGTTCGCGCCGTCGAGGGGGACAGTCACTGCCAGCTCGTGCGGCTTGGAGTCTTTGATCTGTTGGCCCTCCACGACTCCGTCTGCGGCCGCGTGACCTCTGGATCGATCTGGAGAGTCTCGTGATTCGCGATCAGGCTTTTTTCGTTTCCCATGGGAGGGCGTTATTCCCGCGGAGAAAGCCTCCCGGTCTTCAGGAGCATGGCCCAAGGCGGCAGAGAGAATGATTCCGACCTGTTCAGAAGGCGATGGCGGCATGGGTGGTTTATTGAACGTGCTATTGAGAATCAACGCAACCCAAGAGATCAGCCCGTGATGACACGCTCCATTGGGGCGAAAATGGGTTGGGATTGGCTCGGGAACGATGCGTTCCACCGCTTTTTTTGCTGGCATCCGGGCCGTTCTCTGACGAAGAATAGAAGTTCCACCCTTTCCTCCCATGATGGTCCTCGAGAAACCCACCGCCGTCCCGCCTCCCTCCTCGGCTCCGCTCGTCCGCATTGCCGGTCTGAAGATGCATTTCCCGGTCAAAGGCGGGGTCTTTTTGCGGACCCAGGCGGTCTGCAAGGCTGTTGACGGCATTTCCTTCGATCTTGGTGCCGGAGAAACGGTGGGACTGGTGGGGGAATCGGGCTGTGGCAAAACCACCCTCGGCAAGTGCGTGGTGCGCCTGCTTCAGCCGACAGCGGGGCACATCGAGTTCAATGGAGAGGAAATCACCGGGCTCCGGGGAAAAGGCCTCCGGCATTTCCGCCGTCATGTCCAGATGGTGTTCCAGGATCCGGCGGAATCTCTCAATCCCCGTCACACGGTGCGAACCATTCTGGAGGAGCCTTTCCTGATCCACCGGATCGGGGATCGGCGTTCCTTGGGCAAATCCATCGACCGGCTCCTCGACTCCGTGGGATTGCCGGCCAATGCGGCGGACAAGTTTCCCTTTGAATTTTCCGGGGGCCAGCGGCAGCGGATCGGCATCGCCCGGGCGATCGCCCTCGAGCCCCAGGTGGTGGTCTGTGATGAGCCGGTCTCGGCGCTGGATGTTTCTGTGCGCAGCCAGATCCTCAATCTGCTGCTGGATCTGCAGGCGGAACACGGGCTGTCCTACCTCTTCATCGCCCATGATCTCGCGGCGGTGAAACAGGTCAGCGACCGGGTCGCGGTGATGTATCTCGGACGCATCATGGAATTGGCTCCTTCCGAGGAACTCTACCGGACGCCTCGCCACGCCTATACCAAGGCATTGATCGGGGCCATCCCGTCTCCCGATCCCGCCAAGCGGGGACCGCGTCATCTCCTCAGCGGCGATGTCCCGTCACCGATCGATCCCCCGGCGGGCTGTGCCTTCGGGCACCGCATGAAGCATCCCCGTTGGGAGGAAAGCACCCGGATGGATATCTCGCTTCGGGAGGTTTCTCCGGGACACTGGGTGCAGCCTTGTCCCTGCTGCACGGACCTCTTCTGACTTCCCTCCGTTTCATCCCACGCTTACCCTGATCATGAACCGAGGTGACCACGACTGGGCGGACCGCAAAGAGCGCTGGGCGGAAAAAATGCGTGCCCGGGGGATCGGCCAGGGACGTCCCCGCTCCGCCGGGCGGCTGCCTCCCGGACAACACGAAGTGGCCAAGCTGCCGGTGCTCGATCTCGGCATTCATCCCCAGGTGAGCCTGCAGGAATGGCGACTGGAACTCACCGGAGCTGTCGAGTCCCCGCTCTCATTGACCTGGGAAGACCTGCTGGCGATGCCCCAGACCGAGGACACCAGCGACTTTCATTGTGTCACCACCTGGAGCAAATATGACTGCCGCTGGGGTGGCGTGGCGCTGGCCGGGGTGCTTGAGAAGGTGAGGCCGCTTCCGGGATCCCAATTTGTCTTCTTCACCTGCTACGACGGCTACACCACGAATGTCCGGACGGCCCATCTGCTGGACGAAGGCGCCCTGCTGGCCCATCGGTTGGACGGGGCCGCGCTGCCTTTGGTGCACGGCGGCCCGGTGCGAGTGGTGCTGCCGAAGTTGTATGCCTGGAAAAGTCCCAAGTTTGTCCGCGAGATCGCGTTCCGCGAGACCGACGAACCGGGGTTTTGGGAAAAACGCGGCTACAGCACCACGGCAGACCCGTGGTCGGATGACCGGTTTTCGAAAGATGATGAAGACGGCGCGGTCTGAGAGAGTGGGTTGATTGATCATGTGGTTGTTTAGAATCGGGATGGTGTTGGTGCCTCTGGCGTTGCTTGCCGGATTGGTGAACCGCGTCCGTCAGGCAGCCGCTCTGGTGGAACCTTCCCACGAAAGCTCCAGGATGGTG
>JADZAX010000339.1 GCA_020852405.1 Verrucomicrobiales bacterium | reverse complement strand
TTGGATCCGCGCGTGGAAAGGCGACGGCGTCATCGCCCGAATCTCCTCCCCCGAGATGGCGGAAACCTTGCGGCGCACCGGCCTGCCCGTGGTCGATGTGCTCGGATTGGTCAAGGACACGCCGTTCCCCCTGGTCCACGTCGACGACACCGCCATCGCTCGACTGGCCTTTGACCATCTGTCCTCGCAGCGTCCGGCAAGCCTGGGATTCTATGGATTCAAGGGGGAGAACTGGTCAGAGCAGCGGCGCGACGCTTTCCTGGGTCTGGCTCGGCAACAGGGCTATCTGCCCCGCATATTGGAAGTGCGGCGCACGTCGCGCTTCAGCGGCCCGGCTCAGAAGGCCCTGATCGGATGGCTGAAGTCCCTACCCAAGCGATCGGGGGTCATGGTCTGCAATGATGAGCTGGCGAGTGATCTGCTCCAGACCGCCCGCCGCAGCGGCCTGTCCGTGCCGGGCGATGTCGCGGTGATCGGGGTGGATGATGACGAGGCCCTCTGCAGCATCGCCTGCCCTCCCCTTTCCAGCATCCGGGCAGCCCATGCCAAAGTTGGCCATGAGGCGGCCACGCTGTTGAACCGACTCATGAAACGCCGCGCCCTGCGGACTCGTCCCGAAGCGGTCTGGATCTCCCCCGGCGAAGTCATTGCCCGCCAATCCACCGACCTCATGCAGGTGGCGGACCCGCATTTACAAAGAGCCCTCGCCCTGATCCGCGAAAAAGCCTGCGCCGGGATCAGTGTCGATGAGGTCGCCACTGCGGCCGGATTGTCCAGATCAGTCCTGCAGCGGCGCTTCCACGCCCATGTCGGCGGGACCGTGCACGGGGCCATTCAGAAACACCGCATCGAGACCGCCTGCCGCCTTCTCAGAGAGACGGATCTACCACAGACAGAGGTTGCGGAGCGCGCCGGATTCCTCCATGCGGAGTATTTCAGCAATGTCTTCCGGCAGGCCATGGACTGCACCCCGCGCCAGTACCGTCTCGCGGTGCGACGGGACGCCCCCAACAAAGCGTGACCGGATTTCTCAAGTTTTTGACCGGAACCACTCTGGACCTGGAGGGGTTTCCGGAGCGATAGTGGAGATTAAAGTCAAACTCCGTTCAGTTTGCCAACCCACCCCAGAAAACCATGAGCCAGGAATACTTCCCCAAAATCAAGACCATTCCCTTCGAGGGCCCGAAGTCGAAGAACCGTCTCGCCTTCCGCCACTACAATGCCGACGAGGTCGTGGGCAAAAAGAAGATGAAGGACCACCTCCGCTTCTCCATGGCCTACTGGCATGCCATGAAGAACACCTCCAGCGATCCTTTCGGTGGCGGTACCCGCCTGCGTCCCTGGGACGACGGGAGCACCTCGATCGAAAACGCCCTCCGGGTGGCCGATGCAGGTTTCGAACTGATGCAGAAACTCGGACTGGAGTATTACTGCTTCCACGACCGCGACGTGGCCCCGGAACTGGACGATCTCCAAGCCAGCAATGACGCCCTCGACGCGGTGGCGCTCCATTTGAAAAAACTGCAACGCCAGACCGGCATCAAGCTCCTCTGGGGCACGGCCTGTCTGTTCGCCCATCCCCGCTACATGCAGGGCGCCGCGACCAGCCCGAATGCCGATGTCTATGCGATTGCCGCTGCCCAGGTCAAGAAGGCCATGGATGTCACCCACCGACTCGGCGGTCTCGGCTACACCTTCTGGGGAGGCCGCGAAGGCTACGCCACCCTGCTCAACACCGACATGAAACGCGAGGTCTCCAATCTGGCGCATTTCCTCCACATGGCGGTGGACTACAAAAAACAGATCGGTTTCAAAGGCCAGTTCTACATCGAGCCGAAGCCCCGCGAACCCTCCACCCACCAGTATGACAGCGACGCCGCGGCCTGTCTGAACTTCCTCCGCGAGCACAACCTGCTGGAGCATTTCAAGCTTAACATCGAAACCAACCACGCCACTCTGGCGATGCACCGCGTCGAGCATGAACTCGCCGTGGCTTCGGCAGCCGGAGCCCTCGGGAGCATCGATGCCAACACCGGGGACGAACTTATCGGCTGGGACACCGACCAGTTCCCCACCAACGTCTACATGACGACCCAGATGATGGTGCAACTCCTCAAGATGGGCGGTTTCAAGACCGGCGGACTCAACTTCGACGCGAAGGTGCGACGCGAGAGCTATGAGCCGGTCGATCTCTTCCACGCCCACATCGGCGGCATGGATGCCTTCGCCCGCGGCCTCAAGATCGCTCACCGCATCATCGAGGACGGCGAATTGGAAGGGATTGTGAAGGAGAGATATGCCACCTTCAACACCGGCGTCGGGAAGACTGTCACCACCGGGAAAGCCACCTTCGAAAGCCTCGAGAAGCACGCTCTGTCACTCAAGGGAGTTCTGCCCGCGAGCGGCCGTCAGGAAATGCTGGAGAATCTGATCAACGACTACATGGACTGAAAGTCCCCCGCGTCGACCAGGAATGGTGGAGGATTGACGGATGCTCCTGATTCAGCGAAAACTGGATCCATGCAGTGCCGCTCTTTTCTCCGCCGTTCCCTCGTCGCCGCCCCGGTCCGCATTCTGGCCGAGGACCTGGCGACGCCATCGGCAGCAGCAGCCGAACCAGCCCACCGCGCAATCTGGCGACACCTCATCGCCCCCCACGGCCTGATGATCGACTTCACCGACCTGGACGGTTCGGTGAGCCTGCCCACCCCGGAGGAATGCCGCGCCAGGGGAGGATCCGCAGCGGCAGCGTGCCGCGGCCGTGGAGCACGTCATCGCCCACCACACGAAACCAAACTCTCCTACTCACAGTTCTTCCGGGTGGAGTCCGCCTGGTGGCGGCTGAAAGCGATGGCCTGAGCAGTTGCGTTCCCATTTCTCCATCATGAAAAAACCTGACGTTTCTCGCCGCAATTTCATCCGTCTCGGCACGCTGGGCGCGGCCGTCCTGGGGGCCCCGGAACCGTCGGTGAACGCGGCGGCTCCCTCCGCTCCCGGCGCCCCGACATTGCCGCCGATCCTCACCCCCGACGCGGACTTCTACGACGTCTCGCGGGGCAACCCAAAACCATACACCCTCACCGGTTCCGCGCTCGACGAAGCCGGACTGACGGAGGCCACTTGGCGGCTGGAAATCACCGCGGATCCCTTCGTTGAGGAACCGCACACCAAATTACCGGCCACTCTGGAGAAACCCCGGACCCTCGCCGGCGGCAACGCGCTGGATCTCCCCGCGCTGCAGGAGTTGGGGAAGCGACACGAAGTGCATTTCCTCAAGGCAATGCAGTGCCTCAATATCAACACGCCCCTCGGGCAGGGGCTCTGGACGGGCGTGCCACTGCGCGAGGTGCTTGCTCTCTGCGGCCGGATGAACAACGTCCGCCGCATTTATTTCCAGGGCTTCCACAACCACGATCCGAAACAGATCTTCCAGTCCTCCGTCAGCTACACCCAGTGCATGGAGACCGCCCCGGGCGAGCTGCCCGTCTTTCTCGCCTACCGGCTCAACGGCCAGCCACTCTCCCTGGAGCGGGGAGGTCCCGTGCGCATGATCGTGCCCTGGTCGCATGGCTACAAATCGATCAAGTGGCTTCAGCACATTTTCGTGACCAACGACCACCGCAACAGCGACACCTACGCCAACGGCAACAACGATCCCGATTCCTTCCTCAAAACTGCCGCCTACGTCGACACCCCGACTGACGGGGGCACCTACCGGGTTGGACAGCCTGTCTTTGTCAGCGGCCAGGTCATCAGTGGCCTCTCCGGAGTGGAACGTGTCGAATACTGGGTCCGTCCGGTTGGGGAAAAACCCGCCCCTCTCGCAGATGATGCCCCCGAACTTCTCGCAGCCCGCTGGATCCCCTGCGAGCTGGAATCACAACCCGATTGGCCAACACTCCTGCCGGAAGGCATCGCTCCCGGCGATCTGCTCGGCTTCGACAAGACCACGGGGCGCCCCATGAGTTGGCCATCACGTTATGGCATGTGCTCCTACACTGCGGTGCTTCATGACCTGCCGTCTGGACATTACGAACTCCGGGCCCGCAGCATCGACCGGAACGGCTTCGCCCAACCCGAACCCAGACCTTCCCAAAAAACCGGCAAGAACAGCATTCAAACCCGACGCTTTCAGATCATGTGAGCAGGGGCTGCCTGCCGATGTTGCAGGGATCTGCCCGGTCTCCATTTCCATCATGAAACCACTGCCCATTCTCCTGTCACTCTCCCTGTCCATCGCTGTTTCAACAACCCCGGCGGCCGAACCCGCCGCCGACCGTGTTGCCGCCGTGATGAACACTCCCGGCTGCGTCGCCTTCTGGGACTTCGGGAAGCGCGAACCGGAAGGCACCCATCGCTTCACCGCACACGTTCCCGCAGGTGCGACGAACGATTTCGCGCTCGACGCGGGGAACTATGTCAAAGACTACTGGGGTGAAGGCCGCGAGGCGACGTATGCGGACTTTCCGTTGCTCGGTCGCGGGCCGTTCGGACAGGCGATCCGCATTCGCAAGGAGGAAGACAAGTCCTTCCGCCCCTTCCTCTTCGTGCCGCGCGCGCGGCTGCATGATTCGCCCCTCGACATCAAGGGTGCGGGGAAATCGGTCAGCGTCGTGGTATGGGCGATTCGCGAGAGCGGGAACCACGCGCTTGCGGGAATCTGGCATGAAGGCACCGATTTGAACCACGGCAGCATGGCAAAGGTCGTGCAGCGAGGGCAACGCCAATACGCGCTCTTTGCGGGATTGAACAAGCAAGGCAGCGCCTGTGGTCACGTCTCTGAAAACGGCGCCAGTTCCTTCTTGAACAAGTATGCGCTGCACAAGTGCAACTCCGTCGCCATCTCGCCCGAAGTCCCCGCCGATTCCCCTCCTGAGGTGCTCGATGCCTCGTGGCAGTGCTTCGCCATGACCTTCGATCACGAATCCCAGGAACTCACCGGATGGCTCAATGGCGAATCCGGCGACCGTTGGCTGGAAAACCCCCAAAAGGATACGCTGATCTCCTTTGCGGCGAATGCCTGGCTCCAAGGCCACCTGCGCCGCGAACCCGGCCTGCAACCGGATGAAGTTCCAGCGTTTCCCGAAGATCAATTTTACAACCCGTCCGAGGACAACCCAACTTCCGTCAAGATGCTGAGTGAAACTGCTGACGAGCGCGTTGAACTCCAGGAGTTCCGCTTCACCCGCGTCAAAGTCACGACCCGCGCCGGAAAGACCACCCGGGAACTGGCCGCCTTGCGTTTGAATCCCTGGTGGTTTTCACACGATTCGCTCTACACCCCCGCCAACGACGGCACCGGCGGACCCTTCACCATCGGCCGCGTCATCCACAGCTCGCGCAGCGTCGGCTTCACGGGCTGGATCGGTGGCGTCGCGGTGTTTGATCGGGCGTTGCCTGCGAAGGAGATGAAAAGGTTGTCCGATCTCCGAAACGGCCCATCAATCGGTTCCGCTTCCCATCCCTGATCATGAAGTCTCGTTTTCTGATTGAGCCCGGCCTGCGTCGACTCTTCGGCGTTCACCTCACTCTGGCGCTTCTGCTGCCATGGACGCCGCTGCCTGCGGAACCGGTGCCGCTTCAGCCCGCTCCTTCACCTGCTGACAATCCGCTGAAGGGCCTGGTGCCTTATGCAAACCAATCCGAAGTCGGGGAGTCTCGCTTTCCACACAGCTTGGAGTTTGGTTACCTGCCTTTGGCGAAGCTCATGCGTGCCGAATCCAGCTTTGATTGGGAACCTTTGGATGCTCTGCTGAACAACATCGCGGCACGCGGAAACCAGGCGATCTTTCGCGTCTGGATGGAGTATCCAGGTCAGAAAAGTGGACTCCCGGGCTACTTGCGGGAGCTCGGTGTCAAGGTAACTTCTTGGAAAAACCCTGAAGAGAAGAAAACGTGCTACTCTCCTGACTACAATGACGAGAGGGTCGTGTCCGCGCTGGAGTCATTCATCACCGCGCTCGGCGAACGTTACGATGGCGACGCGCGCATTGGTTTCATCACCGCCGGTTTGCTCGGTTCATGGGGTGAGTGGCACACCTATCCGCGGGAGGACCTGTTTGCCTCGGCCAACACCCAACGACGGGTCCTTGATGCCTATGAAATGGCGTTCCATCAGAGCCCCATCTTGCTGCGCTATCCGGTGGGAAAAGGAGATGGGAACAAAGCGTCTAATGCTCATTACCACATGGGCTTTCACGATGACTCGTTCGCCTGGAACACGCTGAATCGCGGCACACAGAATGATTGGTCATTCATGTCCCTCTTGAAAAAAGCCGGTGACGAGGCGTTCCATAAATGGCGGACCCATCCCATCGGCGGCGAGGTCCGTCCCGAACTATGGGGCCAAATTTTCGACCCCAAGCCTGCCCACCCTCAGGCCCAGGATTTCACCGAATGCGTGAGGCAAACGCACGTGAG
>JADZAX010000338.1 GCA_020852405.1 Verrucomicrobiales bacterium | reverse complement strand
AGGGAAAGCTGAGGGCGCTGATGGTGTTGCGAATCCAGTCGAGTTCGCCTTTCTGACGGTGCATGTAGCGAGCAGCCACCGAGGCATCGAGTCCTGCCGCGCACCAGAAAAATTGCACCCGCAAACCCTCGGCGATGGAACGTGCGTCGAAACGAAGCCATTCCGCTTGGGTTCGAGAGTAGCGGATAAAGACGCCGGTGGCACAGGCAACCAAGCTCAGCGTGATCAGAAGGAAGACAATGCCAAGCCTGTCTCGTTCATGGCCGTAGGCCTTTGCTGCCTGTGGAGGGGACTTGGCTGAAGGAGCGGGGGGCGACTCGTGGACAGGGGCGTGAACAGGAGAGTGCGCAGCTGGCTCGACATCATGGGCAACATGCCAGTGGGCAAAGCAATGAAATGATAAAGCGGCAAAGAAAGCGAAGGCTGCCATCTGGCGCACGAGGCCGGCGCGTTTGGCCTCACAGGATCGGGCGATGGAAGAAGCGATGGACCTGACTTGAGCGAAGGGCGCAAGGCGATTCAGGAACTCCACACCGGAAGCGGAAAGACCTTTTTCGACGAGATTTCCAGCACCGATCATTGACTCCAACGCTGCCGCCGGCATCGGGCAGGACTCCGAAGCGGCTTTCTGCGCATAAGTGCGCAATTGGCGAGCGTTATGCAATAGGGCCTCACTCGCGGTTATGGCTAACTCGGGAGGAAGATCGTCCCCGGTGGATTCCACAAGAAGATGATCGGGTGGAAGAAAGCGTGCCGGAATCTCCTGCCACTTGGTGGACGAAGCCTCATCGTCGGTCATATCCGTCCGCTTTTGGCTGCGCACGGGCACGTGGAAGACCTCGCCGCTGTCGATCCACGGAAAGTGGGAGCCTGCGGGGAGGATTCCGGGGGTCGGTCCACGACGGCGCACCCGGAGGATGGCGCCTGCCCCGGCTTCGGTATCGGCGAAGCGATCGCTTTCGAAGGTTATATCGGGCTGGTGCAGGATCAGAATCAGGTGGCTGTGCGCGGCGATGTATTCGCCTGCTGCCCGGTAGCGGAGATGGCGCCGCTCGCGGACATCGAGGTCGGTGGCGAAACGGTGATTGCGTTCCTCCGGACTCAGCGGCAAGTCGCTGCAGATCAGAACCGGAAAGTGGTGAATGGGCTGCTCGGCAGAGCCCGACGTCCATGTGTCGAAAACCTCCACGGCACCGACCGGGACATGGTTCGCGGTGAAGGTCGAGGACTCCCGGTAGAGCGCTGGCGGAAAGGGCAGGGGAGCCCGGACCTCGATGCCGAGTCCGCGGGCGACTTCAGCGGCCAAAGTGTCGGACCCCGGCGCGAGGGAGGTGAGAAGGACGATGTGGCAATCGGTCAGGCCCAGACCAGGGAGAGGACGTAGCTCGACCGGGCCCGAGCCTGAGATGGGCGGCCGTTCGATTTGCGGCCACCAACCGGGAAGGTTGGCATCGGAAGAATCGGCGAGATCCGGAGCCTCGCGCAACCAGGTGAAGATGCGGTGCAGGCGAACGCGGATTTCGGGCAGGTCGGATTCCGGCAGGTCCATGTGGCCCGATATGCCGATGACGAAGGTGGGTTGACAGGAGGCGGTGGGAGGGATGGACATGACGATGTAGCGGGACAAAGACGGCGGTTGAAGTCAGAGAATGGAGAAGCTGATGAACAGTGAATTTTCCGTCAAAACACCTGGCGCCGCAGCCACCCGGCCACTTCCTCCAGCAAGATTCCCTCCGTTTCCCGCACCGCTTCAGTAATGGCTGACTCGCTTTCAAGCTTATCCAGGAGCGCTTTTCGTTTCGTTAAAAGGGCTGCGAGATCGGCAAAGAATTCCGCACGCCGGGAGGACTCGGTGACGCCAAGGTATCCAATTGCGGCGGCGGCTATGGCGGGGAAAGCAAGTGCGGCGCTGCCGGAGATCCAGCGTTTGTCCATTTCCTCGGTGAGCCAGGGGAGTAGATCGAGCTGGGATAAGAGAGCCAGCGTGCTGGCGAGAGCTGAGAGGGCGGTAAAGACGAGAAAGATGCCACGGATCCAGCGAAGTCGCTGCTTCGCCACCTGGGAATGGCGCCCGTAATAATCGATCTGGCCTCCGATCCGTTGTTGGCTGTAGAGGTCGCGAAAGGCAAGGGGAGCGAAAGGATCCGGAAAATGGGTTTGGAAATGTTGGATGGCCAAACTGCGGGCGAGCGTCGCATATCGGGGCAGAAAGCGGGCCGATGGTGGAAAGAGGGGATCAAGGATGCGGTTGCTGGCAAGCAGGGAGCGGCAGATCTCCGCAACGGCTCTCGCTGCGAGCCACTGGTGCCGTGTTGCCAATCGACGGAGTCCGATGGCAAAGAACGCTGCGGCCGTGGCCGCGCCGAAACGCCACAGCGCGACCGTATCCGGCAGCCAGACAAGCATGGCCCCCAACGCAACGATGAAACCGGGAATCAGGTTCAGAAAAAGCGATCCTGTCTGTAGAAAGCGGAAAAGAGGAGCCGACTTCCGCGCGAGCGAGCTTGCGAGAATCTTGACCTCATCAAGTGTCTCGATCGTCCCCGATTGGGAGCGCAAGTAACGGGCTGTCTTTTCGAATTCGGCATCGATGAGGACGCCTTCCCTGGGAAAGCCGGTGAACTCTGATTTTCCGGTGTAGGGATCAATCAATACGGTGGGCTTTTTCGGGGATTCCGGACGGATGAAGACTCTGCCGATGTGAATTCGAATATCCGCCACCGCCTCGAGCCATCCGAGACAATCGGTCCAGTGATCGATCCCATCCCCCCGGACGGGCGGACCATT
>JADZAX010000337.1 GCA_020852405.1 Verrucomicrobiales bacterium | reverse complement strand
TATCCGGTTTCCTTGACGAATTGGCGGAACTCACCCACCGTGACCGGGTATTTGCCGAGCAAAAAGGCACGGGTCAGGGTGACCTGGCGCTGTGGTTCGTCCTCCTTGCGCCCCACCTCGCTGGCAGGAGACCCTTGGGAGAAGGTGCCTGGCTCAATCCGGAGACATTCCACGCTAAATCCGTCCCCTCCCAGGATGACCTGGTGACTGGGTGATTGTGCCGGGAGAAGGCCGGCTGCAGCGAAACATCCTACGATCCAACCTGAAAAGAGGCCAAGCTTCATGGGATCATGAATAAGAGCACCACGGCAGGGCTGCAATCGCAATCTGGTGCCGGTCACGGTTGGGGCCGGTACCAGGCTGGCGTGCCGAACCAATCGTGCATTTCTTTTTCAAAGGGTGCCACGACGGCGGTGGGTTCCGGAAATTCCCCCCGGTCTTGGGTTTCTTCAATCCAGGCGGCCAAAGCCGCTCTCAGCCGGATCAGGGCCTGCTGCTGTCCGGGTTCTTTGGAATCCGCCAGATTGTGGATCTCATGCGGATCCGCGATGGTGTCAAAAAGCTGTTCGGGAGCCACCGTTGGCTCCATCAATTGCGCCGGAGGTCCACTGAGGTTGCCCTCCGCCATCAACTGGCGCATCAGGGGCATGATGGGAAAACATTTCTCCTTGTAGCGGTTCAGTGACGTGAAACCACGGTCAGGGTAAAAATTGCGGATATAGTGGTATCGCTTCTCCCGGACACTGCGGATCCGGTTGACCGACTCGTCAATGCGGTCCCGCGCAGAGAGCACAAATTCCCGTTCCGGGCTGCGGTGATCGCCAAGGAAGACCCGGCCCTGCATTCCCAACGGACGATCGATGCCGGCAAAGGCGAGGGTCGTGGCGGTGATATCGATCAGGCTAATGAGTTCATCCTGAACGCTCCCTGCCTTGTAGTGGGTCGGTGGTGGAAAGTTTTTAGGCCAGTGCAGAATCAGGGGCACGTGAAGACCGGTGTCATAACACCAATGGATACCGCGGGGTTCGATCCGTCCGTTGTCCCCGAAAAACAGGATCACCGTGCTGTCGTAGAGTCCGTCCCGCTGCAGTTGGTCGAGAATCTTTGCCACGGTCCGGTCCATTCCGGATATCGAATTGAGATAGCGGGCCCATTCCTGCCTCACCAGAGGATGGTCCGGATAATAGGGAGGAGGGGAGACATTCTCTTCGGTCGCGATCTTCTCATGGGTGCGTTCTCCTTTCCATTCAACCCTGGATTGGCGCCAGGTTTCACGGTCGTAAATGTCGTATTCCGCTTCCAGGGTGTTGATCTGGGCAAAGAACGGCTGGTGGGACTTCAGCTCCTCCCAGGTGTTTCCCTCATAGATCGGTCCTTCGTTGACGAAGTTGAGGTCGAGCTTGCCCGAACCCACGACCTCGCCAGCCAAGGTTTCAATATTTGCCGTGAAATAGCCCGTGTCCCGGAGGCGGTGCGTGATGGGCCGGACCCCTTCCGGCAATCGGTAGTCGTCTTCGCGGTGCGACCGCATGTTGTGGGTGTCGGTGGTGGTCTGATACATACCCACCAGAAAAGCACTCCGACTGGGGGCGCAGACCGGAGCGGTGGCAAAAACATGGGTGTATCGCTGGCCCTCGGCGGCCAGGCCATCAAGAGCGGGGGTCTTGACCAGTGCCGCCCCATAGCAGCCCAAATCGAGTTTCAGATTCTCGCCAACGATCCAAAGGATGTTGGGGCGGGGTTTTCCCGGTTCCTCCGAAAAGGCCGCCACTGGCGAGAGCCAAAGCAGACAAAAGAGTGGAAAGCGTGGATTCATCCGGGATGATCCTCCATCAGTTGGCCACAAACTGAATGATCCGCATGGCATGCCCGTTGCTGTTGCTCTCGGAGGAAATCCGCAGGGTCAGGGTATGTTTTCCGGGCTTGAGTTGGTCCGCGAACATCACCGTTCGTGGGTAATGAAGGCCTTTGCTGTAGCTGTGGTAGACGTCGACTTTTCGAACAGGGCTGCCATCAACGCCAGCTTCAACAATGCCTGCATCCGGGCCTGCCACCAAGAACGCACCGATCGCCGTACCCTCGAACTCCAGAGTCATCTCAGCTCCCGCTTCCGTGGCCGAGAGCAGTGGGATTTTGGTGAATCGTTCCCGCTTTCCTCCGGGGAGATGGGCCCAATCCGGAATGCCAAGAGTCCATCCGGACTTCACGACCGCCCGGGCGGGATCCACGAAGCGACCGGATTCGTAGTTGAAGGAATCAAGTGGTGTCGGCAGCGAATGGGCTTTTGGCTGGGCCTGCCCTGCCAGAGGCGAGGACCATTGGCGGTCCAGCAGTTCAGAGATCATCCGGGCGCAGATGGCATTTCCGAAAGGGGCCGGATGCACGCCGCCATATTCTTTCCAGGTGAGCGTTCCTGAGGTGATCTGCCGGGCCACTTCGCGACCTAGATGAATTGTCGGCACGCCATACTGTTTCGCGACCGTTTCATGGGCCTCCATGGTGAGGGGCGTTTCACCCTGTTGCAGCGTTGCCAGCATGCCTTCATTGACGAAGTAAGTAAGGACGATGTCCGTGTTGGGATTTGCTTTCCGGGCCTGTCGGATGATGCCCTCCATTCCACGGATGCACTCTTCGCGGGTATGGTGGGCATCCTGATCATCGTTCACGGCAAATTCGACAAAAAACAAATCGATCGGACCCTTGGCAAGCACATCTGTGGGGAGGCGGAAGGCTCCGGTGGTTGAGCAGGTTGAGGAAATGCCGGCATCGATGAATTCGAATTTCGTATCGGGAAAGCGCTTTTGCAGCTGCTCCATCACCATCGGGCGGTAACCGTTCATTTCGGTGATTGATCCTCCCATGAAGGCGACCCGGGCGGTTTTGTCTCGTTCGCACCGGATCCGCGAATTTCCCAGACTGCCCCGAGACTGCACATTTTCCCCAAAGGAGGGGGATTGGGCGTGGATCTGGGGAGCGGGGAGCAATGCCCACATAAGGGCTGGCAGGAGGATGGTTGGTTTCATGATGGGAATCGGGGTGGTCTGGTCTGGTAGTGTTTCACTGGCCCTGCAAGGCAAACCAGGAACGCATCTGATAGCTGCACTGGCATTTCGAGGACCCATCCGGAACCAGAACGAGGCCCCCTACGGGAATGGCGTTGATCCAACAACTGGGACGAATCCCTCCATAGTTCTGGGTGCCTCCGCTGCCACTGAAATCCACGTAACCCAGGGTCGCCGAGCGGAAGAGCATCAGGTTACGGCTCGCCGAGAATTGCCCGCAGCCATAGGAGCGTTCAAATTTCCAGGGCACGGTGTCGCCTGACTTGAGGTCCCAGGCTCCTCCTTGGGCAAAAATGGTGGCGTCATTGATGATGGGCCGTGTCACATACTCGGCATCGCGTTCCCAAAGCGGTTCGCCGGTGTCGGTGTTGAATGCCGCCAGCCGGCCTCCAATCTCCGAGGGCAGCTCGAAGAAGTTGTGGCGCACGGCCTTGTAGTTCATCAGCAGCGTGTGATGCTTGTCACTGACGGCGATTTGCGTGCCCCAGATTTGACGGTTGTTGGACCAGGCTTTTTTGCCGGTCTTGGCATCGAGCGCCACCAGGGTTCCGGAAGGAATGTCTCCGGGAGAGAGCTTGGGATTTGAGCGCCGGTTGTACTGCGGATCTTTCACTGCGTCCTCCTGGATCAGGGGACGGTCGATGACATAGACCTTCGAACCCGCGACGGCGACGGCATTGTGCCGGATTGAGCCTTCGGGCTGGAAACTCCACTGTTCTTTGCCGGAGTCGGGGTCCAATGCAAACAGCTTCACTGACTCGGTGCGAAGCGTCGTCAGAGCATAGCGCGGGCTGACGGAGTGATCCTCATTCTCCACCGAGCCATAGAGCAGGCCATCGGCATAGGAGAGATAACCCCAGTTGCGATTTGGGGCGTCGTCCGCCGCCGGAGTGTGGTAGTTCCCCAGCACCTTGCCAGTGGCCAAGTCTAGCCGGACGCAGGTCGAACCGTGTTTGGCATAGACCGATCCACCACCAAGGCAGAATGGACCTCCGGTATCACCGATGCCGACATCGTGGTGGATGCCGTCAAAGTCGCGCAGGAAATCCCGGATTTCATGCACCCAGAGCTTGCGACCGTTGTAGGCATCAAGACAGCAGATCCCGTGGACCCCGCCAACCACCAGGTATCCGTCCTGATACAAGGGGGCCGGCCCCTGTCCATGTCGGTTCGGAATCTCGAAATCAACGTCACGGAACCAGAACATGGAGAGCGGACCTTTGATGACCTCGTCGTCGGAACACAGGGTGTTGCCGGGATTGGAGTTCTGGTGTGACCAACTGCCCGAACTGGCCAAGGCTGCCCGCTTGGCGACGGTCATTTCGCCGGCCGCCCCGAGACAACGAATGCCGCCTCCGGGACGTTGCAAGCGCTCCAGTTCCGCCAGCTGTGCCGCCCCAGGCGCGCCGTGGAGACTTTGGGATGAGACCACGAGATTGGCGAACTGCTTGGGAAAGCCCGTCTCTGTCGGATCGGACTGCACCACCGCAACGCGGGTTCCGAGGAGCCCTGCTGCCGAAAGGCGTTGCCGAGCGGCGGTGGCTTTGGCGGCATCCCGCTCGACCGCAATGATGTGCAAATCGGAGGCTCGTGCCAAAGCCTCCGCCAATTCTCCTTCGCCCGCCCCGAGGTCCACCGCGTATCCGGCGGTCACTCCGGACTTGGTCAAGATTTCACGGGCGGCCTCGTCCAGGGCGGAGGAGATGGCGGGCGCGGGTTCGAGGCCCGAAAATACGGGTGCCTTGACATCCGCCTCGCCGAATCCATAAACGAGGCCTTGATCCGTTGTTGCCACGAGATGGCCATTGCCACAGGCCAAACCGAGAACTTTTCCTTCGACAGTTTGATTCCACCACTGGGTGCGTTGTCCGCTATAGTCGATGGCGGAGATCCGGCCATCGCCTCCCAGCACGGCTTCACCAGCGGTCACGATGCATTCCAGCACTTCGAGATCCACCGCCACCAGCCGGTCCTGGACCAGTGAGCGGACCTTCACAGCCTGTCCTTTGCGATCAAAGGTGTCGACATCCTTCCACTTGGAGACCACAAGGGACCGCCCTTCACTGCGGACCAGGCCACCGGGCACCGCAACGGTCGGCCCCATGCCGATCTGGCTGCCAAGGTCTCCAGTCCCAACGTCAAAAAGACACCCTGAGTTGCAAAAAAAGCGGTCACTCACCAGCGTGCGGGTCCCTCCCCGCTGCTGGTTTTTCTGCAGCTGGTAATAGTGAAGCTGGCCGGTCTGACGGTCGAACCCGGCTGGCACGGCCCTTCCTGTCGGGACCAACAGGGTGTTGCCGCTCAAGAGAAGATATCCCTGGGCTGAGACCCCGCTTTCTGCCTCCGCACCACCGTGGGGCTGGGCCATGAAAAGTCGTCCGGTCTCCCCATTGGTCCAGACCGGTTCGCCGGTTTCTGCCTTCAGTGCCACTAGATAGACGCCGTCACTGGGCCAGATGCCTCCAGCAAAATACACCACATCGTCCATCACGACCGGTCCTCCCCGTGCTGGCCATTTGGAGATCATCCGCTCATTTCCGAGCACCTGGCGGTGGTCCGGTCCGGCTCGGTGTTTCCAAATCAGATGGCCGTCGGACAGGGCGATCGCATAGAGCCAGCCGTCGTCGCTGGTCACTAATAGGCGGTCTTTCCAGCCTGCCGGGGCGAATCGGACCGGCCCGCCGGTGAAAAACCGCCACTCGACTTCCCCAGTCTTCGCGTTGATCGCCACCACTTGATCCTCAGCCGAACTGCCAAAAATCACCCGGTCCCCCATGACGATGGGCTGGTAGGCGAGGTCAAACTCGATGCGGTCGGACTGCGGCCACGCAGGGCGGGGTGGGGCATTGCGGTGGACCCAGAGGAGCCGGGGCTGGTTCGGGAGACGTTCCGGGGTGTAGCCACTGCGTGCAGCATCCGCCCGGTAAGTCGGCCAATCATCGGCCCGGACAACGGAGAGAAGCAGGCAGGAAAGAAGCAGCGGAAGCGCGCGGTGCATGGCAGAAAACGGAGGGGTGGATGGGCAGAATACAGGGACTCCAGGGGAGTCACCAGCCAAAAGCCGGCGTCAACACGCCATCTTGCTGCCTGCCATCCTGGAACCACTTTCCGATGTGAGTCCGAAACCTCGGAAGGGAGGCTCCCTGCCCTCCGCTGGCAAGGGCGGAAGGGTTTTGGTGGAAATGCCGATGGATTTGCGCAATGATGGCTGTTCCATGTCCTTTCCTGCATCCCTCCGCTTGGCGTTGCTTTGCGCGGTGGCTCTTTCCACCGGGCCAGGCGGGAGGGGGCTTTGTGGTGATCCCCCGGCGGCCGCGCCTCCGACCCCGGCTTCTTCCACACCGAAGCCCATCATGTCCACAATGGTCCGGACAACGGCCTACACCCACACCGAAGCGGACCACCTGCGCTATGGTATCAAGACCGCTCTGGGGACGGACCTCCGTTACACTCCGGAATACCATTCCGTGGCCGCCGACTGGTCTCGCTTTCCCCTCGGCACCAAATTCAAGATTCGGGGTTACGACCGGCTTTTTGTGGTGGATGACTATGGCAAGGGGCTTGTCGGTTCCATGACGATCGATGTGTATTTCAACACTGCGAAAGGCATGAACAACTGGGGTGTGCGCCATGTCATGATCGATGTCTTGGAGTTTGGCAGTTTCGTCGAGAGCCGCAAAATCCTCGCGGTCCGGGCGAATTA
>JADZAX010000336.1 GCA_020852405.1 Verrucomicrobiales bacterium | reverse complement strand
GCTCGCCGATCGAGTCAAAATCACGAAAGCAGATCCTTGAAAATTCGAATTTTCAACCGAAAGCTTTATAATTATCACCCATAGGACGATCCAATAATTTCTGCGTGATAAGTCGCCAGCCTATTAGTAAATACTCGTCACCATCGGTCCTCTAGCGGTTTCATCGTTTCTTCCTTCACCTGAACGATCAAGACAACGGAAAACTGACACCTATGGCCAACACCGACGTTTATACCGGTTATCATAAAACTAGTTTCGCCGACCTAGGAACCGGCAGGGTGCTGCATCCTCTAGCCTATCTCATCCTGTTGTTGATTGGATTTGCTTTTCTTCGCGACGATAATCTGAATAGCCCACGATTTGCCACTTTCGGATGGTGGGCTTCGCTGCTGCTGGCGCCTGTGCGCGCCGTTCCTGATTGGCGGGCACTTCAACCCAAAACCTTTTACGGGGGAAGATGAGAGCTCTGCGTTCAAATGGACTCTGGTTGGCGGTGTTCACCCTCTGCGCCCTTCTCTTGGTGTGGACCGAGGACTGGCCGAAATTTGCTCGCGGCCTGGGTGTGGCTCTGATTCCGGGAGCGATCTGGGTGTGTTTCGTGCTGAGTCTGAATCGAGGCCCCGGGCTGCCGGCACAATATTTGGTCAAATCCATGCTCTGGGGAGGAATTGTCGCCACGTTCCTGGCAAGCAAAATCAACCTGCTCACCTACGTCGAGGTGATTCGAATCTCGAGGAACAGCGGCTTGTTTGACGGCGAGACACCGGAAAATCTGGGGTATCTCGCCGGCTTAGTCGTTTCGGCGCCAGTGGGAGAGGAGGGTCTGAAGGGCCTGATCGTCGTTATGCTATTGGGAAACGCGGCGCGGCCGGTGACAGGTGTCTGGCAGGGCGTGCTGCTGGGATCCCTTTCCGCGATTTGTTTTGGCCTAACTGAGAACGCCTTCCAGTTTTCCAGTCCCACGGCGGGACCTGATGGGTCCGGGTTCATGAAACTGCTTTGGAGCCCGCGACTGGCTTCTCCAATGATGCACGCCCTCTTCACGCTTCCGTTGGCTGCAATGGCGGGCTGGGCGGCGTTGTTGCCAACTCTTTCTCAACGAGTCGCGGCGATCACAGCCGGTTGGGCGGTTTCCTCCATCCTTCATGGCGCCTGCAACTGGTTTTTCTTCTTTTCCAACAGCAATGAGGTGGATTGGGCGTGGGCTACGGCCGTCGCGATTCCCGTCCTGCCGACGCTACTTTTCTGGGTTCGGAATCTGGAACGCCGGAGCCTCTTCCGACACGGACTAACCGGTTCCAATGTGCGCAGCGCCGAACGACTGCGTCTAGCCTCGCTGCGTCGTCTTGATCAGAAACTGACACCGACGCCGGAGGAGGCTGCCGAGCGAGCCCGGCTGGAAGCCACGCTTTGTTGAACTTGGCGCCTTCATTCCGACACTTGCTCAATTTCCAACCTGGCAATGACACCGTCAACATGGTGGATTCGAACCTTCAGCCCATTGCGGATCGGCCCACCTCGCGATGCGGTCTCGCTGAAGCCGTGAGAGGATGACGAAACATCGTTGGAGTATTGAAATCGCCGTCCGCCGACGGCAAAGGATTCCGCCCCACCGCCGGCTGGCATCGGTTGGAAATCCGTGACGGCGCCTTCAATGATCTCGGTTTGATTGAGCCGCAATTTATTGGCCAGGCCGGTCTGTTTTCCAAGCCAAATTCCACCTGACATGCAGGAACCGATCACCAAACTGATGCCAAGAAACAAAAACGGAAAGAACTTCTGTATGTTCAGCCTTTTCCGAATCAGAACCATTCCAACTCCGCACAGAATGAAGAAGCTGGCGGCGATTACGAACGTCAGGTCCCGCCCGTCCAAGTGGCCGGCATCGAAGTAGACACGGTAGTTCATGATGTTGGAAGGTGATGATTCGTGGGTGGTGTGGTTTGCAACAGCACGGTGGCCAGCAAGGCGCCGAGCGCCTCGGCAACGGAGCGACGAAGCAGAAAACAGTTTTCCGGAACGTCCGGGGCAAAGAGGACACCGATCACGACGCCGACATGGTTGGCCGGGACGATGAGCAGGTCTCCGCGTGTCTGGAACATCTCTTCCAAGGCCGGATGAAACGCGGCCCATCGCCATTCATCTCGCATTTCTTCCAAGCGAAGCCCGGAATCGATCTCGCCGAGGCGCTCGACGAGGCGCGCGGGCATGATGAACTCGGGTTCGCCGACCGGAACGCCATGCTCAAATGAAATGGGTTGGAAACGCCCCTCACCAACTAGGCGCCAAAGGCGTGGTTCACGGACTTCCAGGCTGGAGACGACTTTGCGATGGATTTCGAATGGGCTCTCGCCAGTAGGGGCCAGCAGCTGCGCGTGGGCATGCTCGATGACTTTCAAGCCTTTTGCCTGCCAGCGCTCCAGAAACCGGTGTGCGCGACTAGTGATCGGCTCAATGCACAACATGGAGGCTCCGAATACCAACCAACGGCCGGATTGATCGAGGAGCAGCCCGGAGTTGTTCACCAGCGAGTCGACCGGTTCGTCGAGAAGGCTGGCGAGAACCGGCAGGGCAGCGACGGCCACCAGCCAGAGTTGTCCGGTGACGTGGGGAGGCGAAAGAAACTCGCCACGCTCCAGCGCAAATATGATCAAAACACACGACGCGATGGCGAGGACAAGCGCGGCCTTACCCATCCAACCACCCTCAACTCCGAAGTAAAGAGGTTCGCAATCCCAGAGCAATCCCGCCAGACGACGGATCAAAAACGCGAAAACGACGATCACTCCGAGCGCGGGCAAGCGCGTCGCCTGCCCGACGCGTTTGCGGAGAAAGGCGCCGCCCCAGACCAGCAATGCCGGCAGAAGAATTTGCCACGCGGTGAAAATCCATCCCGTCAGTTGATCTAGAATCATCGCCGCCAGATTCAGTTGGAACAGACCGGCAAACATGATCACCACCTTGGGAAGCTGAGCCCAAAACGCGTCCAGAGGGGATTGGATCAGTCGGGAAGCACGGGCGGGCCAGCAAAGGGCAATCCACAAACCGGATAGTGCCACATTGTACTGGATCATCCACTTGGTTATGCCAATGATCCCGATGAGGAGCGACTGGATCCCTTGAAAGAGGCCCGCGGAAGGAAACATCCCGTAGTCACGCCAGATCGCGTAACTGGCCGGCTCAAGCACCAGGGGCAGCGACGGGACGACCCAACCCATGTTGGCCCCGGCTAGGTAAATTGCCAGCCACCAAGCGACCGCCGATCCGGAGCCCGGATTGGCGAGAACCAACAGAACCACGATGCTATTGGCGAGGATGATCCATGCCGCCATTCCGAAATGCTTGGACAGAAGGCCGATATCCGCCTCGTGATATCTCCACAGCTCGGTCTTTTTGGTGAGCCGGGAGTCCGGACTCCAGAGCAACCCGGCGGTGGCACGGCCGTCTGATGCGGCGACTGGCTCAACATAGAAAACCGAGGCGGTGCCCAGCGCGGCGCGAACTTCAGCCAGACTACGGATCCGACGGACGCCAAACGCGCGGAGAGGGTCGAGCCTTTCCGCGACGCGAGGCTCGGCCCGCAAATCACGCAGCGCAGCGTTCCACGCAAAGGGATCGAGGTCGTGAGCCTCGTAGATTTCCAACTTGGCAGCGCAGTCTTCCTCGCTCAATGCGCGGTTCTCCCTCAGCCAGTGGAGCAACTCCCCCTCCCCGCTCGCGGTCAATTCCTGCTCCAGCCGCTCCGGCATTTCCAGGAGATCGAGATACAGGATCGAGGGAAGCACAATCAACAGGACCATCGCGGCGCGGGCCGCCAGCCAGGCCACGCATTTGCGCATCCCCCGATTGATGGTCGGCTCCGCAGACGCCGGTAGTGACGCTAGGTGCTGGCGAGGAATCCAAACTAAGGCGATGCCGAAAATCATAAAGGCCGGCTCGATCATTCCATTGCCAAGCCGAGACCAGGCGAGTCCCAGAGTGAGAATGGAGAAGGCGATCCGGCCCACCATTTGTCGAACGCGGCCGGGCTGATGAAAGCAGGTGTCGACCAACCAGCCTAACAAGAACCAAAGAACGGGCAAATTTGCGAGCGTCCACGCCGCGTCCCTGACATCCCGCCCGGCGAGGGGGACTCCGACGAGAAACATGATCGGAAGCAGCGCCCGACCGGCAAAGGGAATCGCCAACCGCCAGCCGAGCATGGGAACAGCGAGGGCGGTGGTCACACCGAGGATCACGGTCGCCGCGCCTCCCCAGGAGGTGCCTGCCCCAATCAATCCGGTCAGCGCGATGGCTCCCAACGCCGCAACCACAGCAACGAACACCCGGAAACGGAACCGAAGCGCGTCGTCAGCCGCCACGACTGAAGCGTCAAGACTAACGTCATCGGTCCGAATCATTTCGGCGGTGGGGGATTTTGAATCGCGTTCAACGCGGCGCGGTAACCGATGTCGTCATGGAAAGCCCGCTCGTCCCGGAGCGAGGCCAGATCAGGATCGCTGTTGAGCAGGTTGACGTCTGAAAAGCCGCGCTCGTTCGCACGCTGAAGCGCGGCATACGCAAGGCTCTTGTTCCCGGCGAGGGCTTCGACGCAACCCAGGTTGTAATAGTGGGTCGGCGAGTTTGGCTGCCATCCGATCATTTTCTGACACAGCCGCCGTGCTTCGTCGAAATCGCCATTCTTAACGGCCATGCCAACCAAAGGATTGAGGATCTCGACTGCCGCCTGAAAATAATCGGCAGCTTCAGGCGCGGCCCCTCCGGACGGGTTCGGAATGCGTGGTACTTGGGGCGTGTCGGGGGCCTGAGGCAACGGCGGAGGAAGCGGAGCAGCAGCGGGCGGCGGAAGCGTCGGAGGAGCCGGCGCGGGCGGGACTGGAGGCAACACCGGAGGCGCGGGAGTGGGCAGCGGAAGCGCCGAGGAGCCGGGAGCCGGCGGGAAGCGGCGTTCGAGCTCGGCGATCGCGTTCCGGGCGATATGGTAAGCGATGTCCTTGAACGCCGGATCGTCGCGGACGGAAGCCAGCGCCGGAATCTCGCCAATCGCGTTTAGGTCCGGGTAGCCCAACTGCGCGGCACGACGCAGAGCGGCCAAAGCTGCTGCCTTGTCCCCGGCTTGGGCTTCGATCCCGGCCAGCGTGACGTGATTGGCAGGATCGTTTGGCTTGGCGGCGATCGCCTCGCGGCTCAACGCCCGGGCCGCTTCAAAGTCGTCGGCGTCAAGGGCCGCGAACGAAAAGAGAAGCGTCGCGAAGAGCGACGCCCGGCAGATGGCTTCAAGGATTCGTTTCATAGTCGTAAGATCGCTGCATTGGGTGGAAACCGGTCAGTCACTGCACCGGACGATCATCATGGCGGGGGAACCGCCGTGGGTCGTCGTCACAGCCCCGTCACCGGCAACGCTCCACACGTTCTGATCGTAAAACACCAGGGCGAATCGCTCGCCACCAGGGCCGTAGGCCACGGAAACCGTGCGCGTCCGCGGATTCGCGAGCGTGTAGCTCCGGCTCTTCGAGGCCTGGATCAAGCCTGTCTGGAGCGGGCTGTTGGTCACATTGACCGCCGGAGTCCATTGGCCGCCCGCAGTGTGAAGCAGGTAGCTGTCGACTGGCCGGTCGTAGCCGCTTCCTAAGGGTGCGAACGTAAGCCCCACCAAGATTTCGCCCCTGGCCGCCCCGACAAAAGTCACGCCGCCGCCGTGGGGCAACTCTCCTTTTACCGTGGCGGCCTTGAAGAGAGGCGTCGGCTCACCGACGGACCGACCGTTGCCCAAGTTGTAGGGCAGCAGCGAAAAAAAATCCGGGCGATCGGTGTTGGTGATCAACCAGTCGAAGCCGTCCGGCCCTGGAAACAGGCCCGCCTGGAAAAACGCCCGCGCCAAGATGCTGTCCGGCGTTTTCATCGGCAGCAAAAGCACGGGCGCGGGCTGCGCCCAAAAAACCACCCCGTAATCCGACTCCAAGCCCGTCGTGCTCTCGACCTTGTCTAGCACGAGGTGCAGCGACCTGTCCTTCGCGAGGTAGTCTGACGGTCGTTCGTACGCGTCCGGATGAACCCCGTAGCCACCGTTGATCAGCTGAAAATTGGGCTCAATCAGGTTCATCGGCTGTCCCGGCGTGATCCCGTTCAACGCGGCCCCAAGACCGGGAAGTATTCGCACCAAACCACGGATACGCGGCCCGTCGCGTCGACCAACGGCATGGAGCCGGAAACGTCGCCTTCCTCGCCAATCCGGGCCGGTTCCGACCAATTGGCCCCGTTCACCGCGCGAACCAGCAACGTGCGGCTCATCGTGTGCGACCCCATCCGGCTTCGATCCGGCGGCGCGGGGACGGTGTAAAAAACCAAGGCGTTGCCAGCGCCGTCGAAGATCAGCCGATAATCGACCGGTCGGGCAACCTGCCCGCGCGGCATCAGCATCGCCAAAGGCTCGGTCCAAGCGATTCCATCTGCGGATGTGGTGTGAAACAAATAGCCATCTGACCCGGTTTTCTGCATCAGCAGGACGTGAAAGGAGCCATCAGGACCAACTGCGAGCTTGGCTTCGGAAATCTGGAAATCGACCTTGATCGCCGGGAAACTGGCAGGTGTTCCATCCACCTCGACCACTTCCGCCCCGGCCGCCGTTTGCTGAATCCGCGACCCGATTTCAAACGGCCCCGGCACGGCTCTCGGCACGGACTTTGCCGCCACCACCAGATTTCCGCGAAGCTGCAATCGCCATTTCAGAAACTCCTCCTTCCGAATCCGTCCGTCACCGTCGATGTCATACCCCTCAAGCTCCGCCTTTTCCGGACCGGACAACCAGCCGCCCCCGTTCACACCGCGAGTGGCGAAATTCGCATGATCCACACCTATCTCGAATTCTTCCAGCGTTAGCTGGGAGTCCGAGTCTCCGGCCATGATCGAACTGGCCTCGTGTCCGCTCAGAACGCCGTCCTGATTCACATCCAGCCGCGCGAAAGCCTGCGCAATGGTTTGGGCTTGGAGAAAAGAACCTGTTGAAAAGGTTAGCGCCAAGACCGGCAGCACCAAGCAAATCGGTCGCGCGCTGAATGCTCGGACGAGAAAAACGCCGCCACCGGTTTGTTTCATATATGGAGGATTACCATAACTAAGATCTGGCGTTTCTCCCCGTAAAGAGAAATCGACGGGACGGCCAAAAATTGTCGCGCGGAGCCCTCCATCGAACTCCATTCTTGCCAGCAGCTGCTGGTCGAGTAACGAGTCGATTGCTAGAAATTTCCTTACCAACTCTTCCGCTCCCTTCCAACCGAAGGCCCGGGGTCGGAGGGGGGCGATAGTTCCTTCAAGTTCTACGTTATCCTTGTTTCGCTGCTACAGGATCGGGAGCTCGAAGGCGACCAGTCGCTCAATACTCAGAATTTAGAAGTAATTTCTTGTGGTTATTGCGAAGATTCTGAGACTAAGGGGACATTCTAGTGGAAACCGGGGTGGAAAGGTGACAATAGCCAAAGTCGACTCCTTTATGCCGGGGAACTCCCTATTTGCCGGCCTCAGCAGACCGGGGTGGGCAGAAACTGCGGCCCCTTGCGGTGATCCGATAGGTTCCGGTTGAATCGACCTTTTCGAGATACGCCAGATAGGGTTTGCCTATCTCCACGATAATTGGCTCACTAGGCCCCACCTTCATCTCTGCATTCTGCATCACTTGATAGCGGACTTGGATGTGGTCTCCGGGCTTTAATCCGGATTTTGATCGCTCGACGGAGAGAATCTTTGCCTTGACGGAGATAGTGAGGATTTTGACCCCCTCCGCATCCGACGAGACTTCTTCCGAGACAGACAATGTCTCGATGGCGACGGACTCGGCGCTCTCATCCTTAAGCTGCTCATACACCTGAGGCGGCAACTCGGCGCGCGCGCAGAAGACACCCAAAAGGGTCAACGAAAGAAACGTTGGATAGAGAGATGGTGAATGGGATATCATATTGATAAATCACCCCCGAGGTTTGGATCGGGTGCGAGAAGAATTGAGTTGTGTCCCAGGAGGGCTTTGATGCGGCATCTCGAGGGAAAATCTTAATCGGCCGATGTGGCTTTTTCCTTAAACCCGGCGGCTGTCCAGGTGATCGTGACCACTGAACCGTCTTCGCTTCTTTTTGATACGTCCCCGATGGATTGTGGGTCGCCTCCGTTCACTGTGATCTGCGAACTGTAGATCCCCACACTGAGCTTTTTTCCGTCTTTGTCTGCGAAATCAATCGTCTTGCCCGCTTCGATGGTCCACAACCCCGAATCGAATTTATTACCCCGCGGATTCCAGTACTTTACCTCCACCGGCTTACCGCTCTCGTTTAGGAACTTTACCATATGATAGGAGTCATCTTGAGCTGAGGCCGATGACGGCGCGACGAGGAGCATGGTTGAACAACCGACAAGCATCAGAAGCAGGAGAGACGAGATCGCTTTCATAGTGATTTGGTGTGCCCACCGGGTTGACTGGAGTGGACGGGAATGAAGAACCCTAACGTTTGATCGTGCGAGAGGCTAGCTCCGGCGTCAATTGAATTCGGCGGGAAATGGACCAATCGCGGTGAAAAAACCATCCTCGCGGGCGCAGACGCTGTCGCCGCTGATAGGTCGCCCTCACCCTACACGACGGTAAGAAGGCGCAGGTGCTACTGAGCCAGTTGATAGATTTCGACCAACGACTCCTTTGTGATTTCTTCGATCTCCCACCGCCTCCGCCCCCCCCCTGCGAGGATGTGTCACCTGTCCCGGCGGACATTCAGTCGAAATGACCCGATTGTTTCGGCTCTGTTATATCTGAATTTTTCCCAAAATCGACCCGGCTGCCTTCTAGAAATTCCCTGTTTCAACCCCTCCGCTCCCTTCCCGCCGAAGGCCGGGGGTCGGAGGGAGCTCGGCTACACATATGACCACTTTTTGGCAAGTGGATTCTTCGGAGAAATAACCTGTCCCGAATGGCGCTGCATTATAGGCCGTTCTTCAACGGAAAAAGAGGTGAAAAACCCGGCGAAAGAGGTGAGTTAGAGTGTGAAACAAACTACCCCTTTTCTACCGAGACTTTCAGCTGAACTATCGGGCCGACGGCCCCTTCGTCAAATTGAAGCCGATCGGCTTTTGCGTGACCGTTTGCTGTCTCAATCGATTTCAGATAAGGCGAAACTTTTTAGTCGAGTTCTTGCGATTGAAACTCTCGCTCAAGCTCAACCGGGGCTGCGCAAGCGTTCTTGACCGGAGATTGTCAGGCTCTGGCCTTGGATCGCGCAACTTCTGGAGGAGAAAGCTTCCCGCGCTCTAACCGTGACCATGGTTCAGAACTGGCAATGCATCGGGGACAGGTTGTCTATTTTTATTGCCGAAAACGCCTGGGAGGCACCGGAACTCGATCTCAGGGACAGCCGCCGGCTCGGTCTGGACGCGCCCGAACCGTTTCCTGAGGAGGAGGAGTGGGGGGCCTTCGAGACGAACTGAGGCGACTTCTGTGCGACGATGCAGAAATGCCCGCTTGATTTCTAAAGCGAAATCAAGCGGGAGCGAAGATTTATGCACGGAGAACGCGTTTTTTCGGGTCGCAGTACTTAAAACGCTCTGGAGTCGCGTGAAAAGCGTTGACTCTGCCCCCAAAATCAGACGATCCTCGCACGAAATGGATCCGAACGCCCCAAACGTCCCCCCGAACCCTCTCCGACCCCGGGCGTCTGGCGGGGTGGGCGCGGATGGGATGAAAAAGCAAATTCCTGCTAACAGACAGTCAGTCACTCACTCACTCGGTTCAACTCTCACGTCGCCTGCGGAGGAATATCAGGGATACTGTTCGTAAACTTGATACCGTTTTTGAAATCGAAAGGAGTGGCGCCAATCGCGTTCACTTTGGAAAGTTGGTACCGTTTGGACGAAAGCATCTAAATCGCCCTAATGGCCTCATATTATGCCACCTGCCAGTAATAGTCCCAGTAAGCTACGTTGTATTCCCATGAAACCTCTCACCGCCCTCGCTGCGCTTTTTCTCACTACGGTAACGGCAGCCGGTGCCCCCAGTACGCTGCGGGTGGACTATGTGCACCTGGGTTCGGCGAACTATGAAGACTTTGGGCTGGATCGAACGGTCCAGGAGCCTCTTCCTTGGCCTGGCAACCTCGCAAAAAACGTGGATACATCCAATCTCGGAAAGTACTATTTCGAAGTGGCTGATGAAGCCAGCGGCCAAATTCTGTATTCACGCGGTTTTTGCAGCATTTTTGGCGAATGGGAAGAAACCAGCGACGCACAAAACTATAATCGGAGTTTCTCCGAGTCCCTTCGCTTCCCTGAGCCATCGGATCCGGTGACCATTCGAATCAAGAAGCGCGATCCGAAAAATCAGTTTAAAGAGGTTTGGTCCTTCCGACTGGACCCCAAGGACATTTTCATTGATCGAGCCCTACCAGCCAATCCTGGTGACCTGATAACCCTACAGAAGAACGGCGACTCTGCGGACAAGGTGGATTTTCTACTTTTGGGCGATGGCTATACCGAAGCCGAGTTACCGAAATTCGAGAGTGATGCCCGCCGTTTGTTGGAGCAACTTTTCGCAACCTCACCCTATAAAGAACACCGTGAGGATTTTAATGTCTGGGGACTGTGCCCACCCGCGAGGGAATCCGGCATTGCCCGGCCTTCTACTGATATCCAGCGCCGCTCCCCCCTAGGATGCTCCTACGATTTCTTTGGCAGCGAGCGCTACATCATCACTTCCGAAAATCGCACCGTGCGCGATATCGCCTCCTTTGCTCCCTATGAGGCAATGGAAATTCTTGTTAACAACCGAACCTACGGCGGAGGCGGGATCTTTGGGTTATACGGCACTGTGTCGGTGGACAATGCACTGAGTGCCTATATTTTTGTCCATGAATTTGGCCACCATTTCGCAGGGTTGGCGGACGAATATTACACGTCTGATGTGGCCTACATCACTGGCGGCAAGGTGCGCCTCGAGCCTTGGGAGCCCAATGTCACCGCGGATCCCAAAAATCCTAAATGGAAAGCACTGCTAAGCCCCGATGTTCCACTACCCACCCCCTGGGCCAAGGCAGAATTTGAAAAATCTAGTTTTGCATTTCAAAAAGAGCGAGCCAGAATCAGAGCTTCGATGGGTCAAGAATCCGAAATGGAAGTCTTGATGCTCGACCAGGCAAAAAAGGAGACGAACCTGCTCAGCAAAGACACTTGGGCCCACAAAGTTGGTGCCTTCGAAGGTGCCAACTACGAAGCCACCGGCTATTACCGTTCCCAGGAAGACTGCATTATGTTTACTCGAAGTCAGGTACCATTTTGTGCCGCTTGCACCGCCGCAATTGAGCGAGTGATAAAGATGTACACGCCTATTGATACCAACTAATAGCCTGACTTCGCCAGCTCGGCCAACTATAGGGATTCGCTTTTCAGGCCCGCCATACCCGCGTGTAATGGAAAGGCCAGGGACGGGGGCAGCGACTAGGCAATAATTGGAAGCGAGCTTGGGTCACGGTGACTGCTTGAGATGAGCTGAACAGCCCGCCAGCCAATCTAACTTTATTTGACCGTGGAATGGCTCCGCTTCGTGGACCACCTATGGGTTCGACCAGTGTTTTCATGGCGAGGCGCGGACAACGAAGGTGGAGGCGTGCGGCGGAATCACAAAACTCAGCGCACCACCGGTCTCTGAAGGAATCCTGGTACCCTGTTGATCGAGAAGGATGACTTGTTGCGCGTTCCATGCCGGGGAAGGCTCAACCTCCAGAGTCAGCGGCTGGTCGTAAAGAGAGGCGTCGGTGGAGACGGCAAGCTGGAAGGTGAGACTGCGCTCATCAGCCTTCACAACAGTGAGTTTCGAGGCGTTGCGTTCGGTTTGATATTTGTGGATGTCCGCCATGCCGGCGATCCAGAGTTTGTCTTGATGCTCTTTGGCGATGTCGAGCGCGGTGCGGAAGTTCTCCTCGCTGCTGCTGAGGTTTTCGCCAATGTAGTGGTAGTGAATGCGGCACCAGAGACCACGCTCCAGATGCGAGGCAAGGGCTTTGCGGAAAGCCTCGACGCGGCCACCATAGATGTCGTCCATGCCAAGCGAGCCGCTGGATGCGTCGAACTGATGATATCTGTCGAGGTAGGAGCGGAGCGTTCGGGTGGTCTCCCAGCGCGTGCCGCCTCCGAGATTGAGTGCCATGAGCTTGCTCCTGCCGGGACTAAGTTTCCAGATCGCCTCCGCTGCGCTGCCGATTTCGACATCCATTTCTGCATCGCTCCGCGCGCCGCGATGATGTGCCGAGTGGTTCGCGAGCTCCATGTCGCCCTTCTTCATCACGGTCTCCCATTCGGAGTGTTGCATCTCAAAGGAGTAGTTCTGCCGGCTCCCGGACTCCTTGGGTCCCGGATTGACCATGAAGGTGCCTTTGAACCCGTATTCGCGCAGGATCGGGATGGCCCTGCTGAGGTGAGTGGGATGGGAGTCATCAAAACGAAGGCTCAAAGCGGCGGTGCGTCCGTGCGGCCAGTTCGCGATGCGGACACGCGCACTGCTTGCGCCATCTTGAATGACGCGATCCTTCTCCGGAGCCGGCTTGGGCCAACCGCCGGGAGGTTCCACGGCTTGCACCACGATGGAACTCACGCCTTCCGGCAGCGAAATGAGCAGCTTTTCCCATTCGATGCCTGAACGTTGCACGGGAAGGGCCGTGCCGGATTCATTCCGAACCTCGACATCATTGGCAGGCCAGGCATTGCGGCCTGTGTTTGGCAATTCGACCCGCAAGGTCAGCGGCTGTGCCTCTCCTTGACGGTCCACATGCACGCGAAGCTGGAACGGATCCGCACTCGTCGCGGTGAAAGCGGCAGGACCCGAATAGTGCTCCCAGAAAACCATCACGCCCCCGATGTCCGGCAGTTGAGCCTGCGATGTCGCCATCAACACCAAGAAAAAAAGGATGAATCGGATGGTTTGCATGGGCTTCACTTTGTCAGGATTCAGTTCTCGCCATTCACCAGCAAGCGCCGCGCACCGGCGATCTTATTGCTATGCCGAAGTTTGGTTCTTTCTACTTCTCGGTCTCTTGGCCGCCGGTGGCCCTGAGGTGGAAGGGGGTTCATGGAAAGAAGGTACGATGAAAAAGGATCTCTATTGTTGCGGTTTGGCAGCGAGTGCCGCTGTGGGCTCCTTGAGCAAGTCAGTAGGGGCAGATTTTGCAATCGCTTCCCAGCATTCGGCCAGCAAGGCACGGAATAGAGAGGAATCAGACAATTTGCAAAATCGGCTATCATCGGCCAAGAAATCGGCCAAAACTCCGATGTTGCCTCCGGTTTTCACCATCACGACAGACTCACCCTCAGCCAGACCATGAAGCTCATCAAAGGCAAGCCAAGCACCGTGAGCGGCTCAAGGAACTTGTCGAGAAAGGCTTCCTCCTGCCCAAGGGGGAATGGCGCGGGGCGCATGATGTGAGAGCCTCCTGATGAGTCAGCGGAAGGCTCCCGCCCGGAATGAAATGCTTTCGTCTTTTTCACTTCCAACGCAAGAAACAGGGTTTTTTCATGGAAGGATTCGGTAGATTGACTCAGGATGACTACCACGGCCACCGCCCAAGAGAATGCGCGCTTTGAAGCCCTCGCCCGCCGCGATCCGGCCGCGGACGGGGCCTTTTTTTATGGCGTCCGGAGCACCGGGATCTACTGCCGACCGACTTGTGGAGCACGCCGTCCCCGCCGCGAAAACGTGGTTTTCTTCGAGACCTGGGCAACGGCGCAACGGGAGGGATTCCGGCCCTGTCAGCGTTGCCGACCCGATGGGCCAACACTGGAGGCACGCCGAGCGGAGTGGGTGATCGCCGCCTGCCGTGCCCTCGAAGCGGAGGAAGCACCCGACCTGGCCACCCTCGCCGGGGAGGCGGGATTGAGCCCACACCATTTTCACCGGATTTTCAAACGTCTCACCGGATTGACCCCGAAAGCGTACTCCCTTGCGAAACGCGCCGAACGAGTGCGCCGAGCCCTGCCACGGGACGACAGCGTGACCGGGGCGCTTTATGCGGCGGGCTATCCTTCGGGAGGGCGATTCTATGCCGAGTCGGTCGCGCGACTCGGCATGGCCCCCAAACGCTTCCGCCAGGGCGGCCCGGGAGAAACGATCCGATTCGCGGTGGGGGAATGCCCGCTAGGATCGGTGCTGGTCGCTTCCACGGTGCGGGGGTTGTGCGCAGTTTTCCTCGGGAACGATCCCGACGCGCTGGTCCTGGAGTTGCAGGACCGATTCCCCCGCGCGGAATTGATAGGGGGCGACGCGGACTATGAACAGCTCGTCGCAAGGGTGGTCTCCCTGGTGGAGGCCCCCGGCACAGCGGCCCCGGAATTGCCGTTGGACATCCGGGGCACAGCCTTCCAGCAGCGAGTCTGGGAGGCGCTGCGCGGCATTCCCCCGGGAACCCCCGTGAGCTATACGGAACTGGCGCAACGCATCGGATCGCCCAGCGCGGTGCGGGCCGTGGCCGGGGCTTGCGCCGCCAATGCCCACGCGGTGATCATCCCGTGCCACCGGGTGGTGCGGCAAAATGGAGATCTCTCCGGTTATCGGTGGGGGGTGGAACGGAAGGCGGCTTTGCTGGCACGCGAGCAAGAGCTGACCAGCAATGGTTAGCATCGCAGGAATGGATCCCACCGACCCCACTGCGTTGGAGAATCTGCTGCCCTGTCAGGGGGAGGTGCGGTATCATGGTCCGGTTTTGACTGACGAGGCGGCCTGGGACTTTTTCGAAAGATTGAACCACGACACCGCTTGGCGGCAGGATGAAGTGGTGCTCTATGGCCGACGCATCACTACGCCGCGGGAAGTGGCCTGGCACGGTGATCCGGACTGTGACTACGCCTACTCCGGCACCACCAAGAAGGCCCTGCCCTGGACGCCCTGTCTCCTCGAGCTAAAAGCCTTGGTGGAGGCCCTCGCTGCAGCGGTGTTCAATTCCTGCCTGATCAACCTCTACCACAACGGAAACGAGGGCATGGCTTGGCACAGCGACGATGAGAAAATGCTGGAACCCTGCGGTCCGATCGCCTCCCTCAGTCTCGGGGCCGAGCGGCGGTTTGTCTTCCGCCACAAATCCGGGGCCACGCCCGATGTCCCGGTGCGGCTGGCGCACGGCAGCCTGATGGTGATGCGCGGGACCACCCAGATTCACTGGCGCCACAGCCTGCCAAAAAGCCGCCGAGTGACCGAGCCGCGGATCAACCTGACCTTCCGACGCATTGTGCGCCCCTGAACCGCCTCAGGCAGAGTCGCCAGATCCGTAGGCTTCCGGGGGACCGTTGGGATCCCAGTCCTCGACAAACCGCTGGATGGCCACGGCGCGACCAGTGTGCTCATCGACATCGATGAGGGCTCCCCGGAGTCCGACAATACCGGAAGCCACGGGGAAACGACGGGGCATTCCCGTGCAGAACCGGTCCACGATCGGTTCCATTTCCCGGCCGAGGATGGAATCGACCGGCCCACACATGCCGGCGTCGCAGAGAAAGGCGGTGCCGCCTGGAAAAATGCGCTCATCAGCCGTCTGCACATGGGTGTGGGTGCCGACGACCGCGGAGACCCGGCCATCCAGCCAACGCCCCATGGCGATTTTTTCGCTCGTGGTCTCGGCGTGCACATCGACAAAAATGACCCGGACTTCTTCCTCATCCTGAAGGCGTTTGACCTCATCGGCGATGGCGAGGAAGGGGTTCTCAAGCGGGGGCTGCATGAAAGTGCGGCCCTGCACATTGATGACCGCGACCTTGCCTTTGACCGTGTCGAGGACCACCGATCCATTTCCCGGGGTGCCGGGCGGGTAGTTGAGCGGACGAAGGACCCGGGGCTCGGTGGAGAGATAGGGAATGATTTCGGCCTGGTCCCAAATATGATCGCCGGTGGTAACCACGGCGGCTCCGGCCCGCAGGAGATCGATGCTGATCTTGGGCGTAATGCCACGTCCCCCGGCAGTGTTTTCTCCGTTCACAATGATGAAATCGACCGACAAGGAGTCCCTCAGGCCCGGAAGCCGCTGAATAACGGCCTTTCTGCCGGGCTCACCGACGATATCTCCTAGAAATAAAATGCGAATCATGGTTACAGTAGGGATTTCCATCGGGATGCACGCCCGCGCAACCATTTCCTCAAAGAACCGCCGAGTGTTCGCTCCCGCGATGAAACGGGCGGCGGGGCTGTTCTCCATGTCTCTTTGCCTAGGATTGGCAGCAGGGTGGACTCCGGAGGTTTACGCCGCGACCAAAAAGCCAGCCGAGTCGGCTCCTGTCGAAGCCCCCAAGCCTGTGCCGCCTCCTTCCCCGCGGCTGGCCCCATTGGGGCAAGTGCCCGACTGGAATGATCTCGATTCCTACCAGCGGACAATCACCAAGGAGGACTTCGAACACCAGCTGCGGCACTGCTATGCCCGGAATGAGGAAGCCTTCGCCGGAAAAATCGAACTCTTCGGCGATTTTGCCCGCATCATCCGTCAGTCTTCGGACGCCGGTAAAGGCTACTACGATCTCCATTACCTGACGGATCGACGGAAAACGAACGCGGGCATCGATCGCTACTGGAAGGCCCCCTGGCACCTCCCGCCGGTGGTCATCGACTCCCGCCCGCTCGAAGGCCTGAGGATCGCGGTCGATGCCGGCCACATCGGAGGAGACTTTGCCATCAAAGAAGGACGCTATTATACCATCGGAGAGGAGACGCTTCCGATCACCGAGGGCGACATGACGCTCCGGACGGCGCGGATTCTGGAACATGACCTCACCCTGCTGGGAGCAGAGGTCCTCCTTGTCAGACCCGGTCCCTTCCCGGTCACCGCAGAAAGGCCGCCAGACCTCATGGGGGTGGCGCGAGACTGGCTCCGCCGGGGTGACGCCACTCGCTACCTGCCGGGGCAACTCGTCGAGACCACGGCAGACCGCCTGTTTTACCTCAGCAGCGAGATCCGGACGCGGGCCAACAAGGTCAATGAAACCGAGCAGCCCGATCTGGTGCTCTGTCTGCATTTCAATGCCGAGCCGTGGCGGAATCCCTACCGGCCGACCTTCACTTCAAGAAATCATACCCACATCCTGATCAATGGCTGCTACTCCTCCAGTGAAATCTCCGAAGATGACACCCGTCATGAAATGATCCGGCGGATCCTGCAACGCACTTATAATTACGAACTTCCCATGGCCAACGCCATCGCGAGAACCATGGCTGACGAGACCGATCTCCCCTCGATGGGCTATGACGGGGTCCAAGGAAAATCGGTCAACGACAATCCTTACGTCTGGGCACGCAATCTCCTCGCGAACCGCCGCTATTTTTGTCCGGTGATCTTTTTCGAACCCTACTGCATGAACAACCGGGAGGTGCATGCCCGGGTCCAGGCCGGGGAATACCGGGGACTCCGGGAATTCAAAGGGTCGGCCCGAAAAAACATTTATCAGGAATATGCCGACGGCATCACCGGGGGGCTGGTGAACTACTTCCGCCAGGTCCGCAATGCGAGATAACCCAAGGCCACTCCTCGACCCAGGTCTTCATTTTGGCACCGGCACACCATGGGCATCGCACCACGCCTGCGACTCAGAACTTCCGGCTTGGGCAGCCTTGACGTGCCATCCCTGCGATGCCACCGGGGATGCTCCGACCCCGAATCCCAATCCCAGGCATTCGGCATAAATGTGCATCGTGAAGGCATCTCCCGCCTCCGCCCCTTGGCGGAAGCAGTCGGCCGCCTTCGCGAGATCACGCGACGCCCCGTCCCCCTTGGCATACCGCACCCCCAGATTGTAATAAGAACCAGGATCTCGAGATTCCGCGGCTTTTTCGAAACACCGGAGCGCTTCGATTTTGTCCCGCTGACATCCCCAGCCATTGATGTGGCAGGTTCCCATGAGATTCCAGGCTCGGGATTCCCCTCCCTGCTGGGCTTTTTTCAAAAAGTCGTAGCCCGGGAAGACGGACTCGGGCAGCCCTTTGCCAAAAATGAGGCATTCCGAATAGTAAAACTGTCCCGAGGCATCTCCCTTTTCGGAAGCTTTGCGGAACCAGGCGGCGGCGGTTGGAAGGTCCCGGGGAACCACCTTCCCGCCGGCAAACAGGCGTCCCAAACGGACCATATGAGGGGCATGCCCGGCTTCAGCGGAGCGGACCAGCCAGCGCAACCCATCGGCCGGGTCCCGGGGCAAGAGATACTCAGCCAACAACGCGGCCGCGATGGGCACATCCCGCGCGGTCTGCTCCACCTGCGCAAGCTGGCCGGAAGTCATCTCAAACACACCGGCGGCCTGCCACTCCCGGGTGGTGGCCCAGATTTCTTTTAGGGCATCGCTCTGGCGCGAGTCAGCCCGAAGGGCCTCCAAGTAATGCCCCACCGCTTCGGCGTATTCTCCCCGGTTCCGGGCGGCTCGAGCCGCCTGACAGGCCACCGCGGCCCGGTCGCGCAGCGCCTCCGCGGAGTCACCGCTCGGCGTGGATTCCAGGGATGGTTTTTCCGCCGCGATCCCTTTGCCGATATCATTCAAATTTGGCAGGATGCCAGTCGCCTGTGACAGGGAATCCTCCAGGGCATCGGAGACTTCCATTTGCACGGTATAATGTGCCGGCAACAGCATTTCGGCATGAGCTTCCAGAGCGATGGCTCCGGCAAACCGGGAAATATATTGACCCAAAAATACCCCGGCCACTCCGAGCGCCGCCAAAACAGCCAACCCGACCAGCCAGAACCGGGTCAGGTTGCGGGCCGGCTTCTCCTCTTCGTCTTTGGGGAACAAAGCATGATCCGACCCGGCGAATGTCTTTTGGGTCATCAACCGCTCGCCAAAGCCGTAGGGAGGGGCGATCCCGCCAGGAGGAGGGTCCATGGTTTCACGCCCTCCGAAAAGCCAGCCAGCAGACTTTGTTTTTGTGGCCTCCACCACATCTTCGGAGTCGCCCGGTTCCCTGTCCCAGACCTTACGCTTTCCCGCTGGAGGGAGACTTTCGACCGGAACCTGAACTTTCCCGGGCACCGTTCGCGAGGCGCGTGGCAAGGGGGATAATTTGGCGGACTCCCCGTCTCGCCCTGCAAAAAAGGGAGCGAGATCACCGAAAGTCCGGTTAACGTCGGAATCCATTGGTGCCGGAACTGCCTGCACAGGGGAGTGTTCGAAGGAAACCGAAGGCTCAGGCACTTCGCGGGTCTCTGCTGCCGAGAGCCTCGCACTCTGGACCGATTCCCCCGTGGGTTGATCGGCAGGAGAGGCCTTCACGGCGGATGCTCCCAGAGAGGTCACTGTACCTGACCAAGCCCCCCATTCGTCGTCGCCAATGGTTCCCAAATGCTCCATTTCTGAATCGTCAGCCTCTGGGGGAGACACAACGGACGCCACCGGCTCAGGCCCTGCGATTGCTGTGACCGGCTCCAAGCCATTTTCCCCGATCACTCCCAAAGGCTCAACATCAGCTGGCGCATGGACTGGCTCCGGGGATCCAAACCGCATCACCGGGGCCACCGGCACCATGGGAGGAACCATGTCCTGCTCGCTCAACGAAGCAAACAACGCGGACAGTTTGACCGGACCGGTGTGCCCCGTGAGGAGGGATGATTTTTTCTCAGAAGGAGGCACCGTGGCAACGACCGGCTCCACAGGGGGGGGCACCGTCAGTTCGGCTGCGGTCGGCTCGGCAACGGTCGGCTCGGCAACGGTCGGCTCGGCAACGGTCGGCTCGGCTACGGTCGGCTCGGCTACGGTCGGCTCGGCTACGGTCGGCTCGGCTACGGTCGGCTCGGCTACGGTCGG
>JADZAX010000335.1 GCA_020852405.1 Verrucomicrobiales bacterium | reverse complement strand
CCACCGCCACCACCATCCATGATGTTGTTGATGCTGGTTCTTCACTTGGGATAGGTATGGTCGGCTTTTGATCGATCGGCTTCCTCTGTGCTGGTGGGTGCTCGATGGTTTGCCTCTTCGGTATGGCTACCTGATTCGGTTTCACAAGCAGTCTGGGCGGAGATTTTAAATCGGATATGACGGCAATGTCTCGATCTCCCAACCGGATTCGAAAATGCCGAAGGTCGTCCCCGATACTGGAGATTTCAATGCCAGCGGTCTCCGGCAATTTGAGCGCGCTCAGATCAAGACGGGCAAGGGCTTGCTCCTTCAGGTGAAACACATAATGCCTCCCTACGATAACCTCATGACCGGTTTCATCCGTGATTTCAGCACGCCCCACCAGCACATCGTTGCCCGCCCATGACCAGCCGGTAATGAATCCCTTCAATCCATCATCATAGGTGACGTGAGGAAGTCGCATGGGGGTTTTCCGATGCTCCCCGTTCGCCGTGATCTCATAAAGATGACTCGTGGTGCCAGAGTTTACAGTTAGTTTCGTTCCATCTGGACTCAGAGACACCCCTCTCCCAGAGGCGTTTTTCCCCGTATAATCAATGTGGAAATCGACCTGAAACTCAATCCCGCGCGCTGGGATCTGAACCCTGTTTCGACTGTTGGTGGCTCCACCTGAACGCGGGCGAAACGCATACGAAGCAGGCACGGCTTGGTCTTCAAGCGGCTCGACTTTGACCGGTTCCGCGATGGAGAGCCATTCCGGCACAGGCGCGTTTAATTCCCGTGTCATTTCAGGAGAACGTCCATGTGCGAAGACTTCAAGGCCCAGGCCCAACCAGTAGATGGCAATGTGTGGAATCTTCATGGCTGGTTGAGAATAGTGTTGAAGATGTCGGTGGCTGCCTTTTCGGAGAAGGCCGCTGTCTCTGCTGTTGGTCTGGCCGTCGTTGTTCTAATCGCAGTATAACTCCACCGCACGATAGGAGTCGTCATTCCCTCCCGCACAGTGGACTTGACCCGCAGGCGGCCGTTCTGCTTGGTGAACCAGCACATTTTCCAATTGACCTGTCCATTTATACTGGCCCACGCTCACGAACGCCTCTTGAGCAACAACCACAGCAGGCCCAACGCGGTTACGATCAGTAAGACGAGGGTGCGCCACGGCGTTGATGAGATCGATTTCTCGCTCGGTGGAAGTGGTTTCGCTTTGAGAGCCTGCTTAGTCGCTGGGTGAAGTGCTGGCACGGAAACGCTGACCCCATTGCCAGGCAGTTCTCGCTTGGCTGGTGGCGGCAATGAATTCAGGTCTGCTTTAACCGCGAAGTCCGCATCACCCAAAGACAACCTCAAGCCAGTGAGATCGGTGGCAACCTTTGTGACCGTAAGACCTTCTGTTGTGGGCAGGCCAAGATCGTTAATATCAAGGCGACTGAGAACGCTCTCCTTCGCATAGAAGATGTAGATTCGCTTCTCGATGAACTCGCCCTTTTCGTTGTCGATCTCGGCCTCTCCAATCAAAGTGTTGTTGTCAGCCCATGACCAACCAGTTATGAAGCCCTTCGGGCCAGCGTCGTAGGTTACGCGGGGTAATTTCAATTCGATCTGGCGATGTTGTCCGCTGGCAAGGATCTCATAGATTTTGCTCTCGGTTCCAGAGTTGACGATTAGCTTATTCCCATCCGGATTCAGAGAGCTTCCTCGATACCAACTTATGGGATAATCGACTTTAATTTCGATTCCTCGACTTGGTATTGTGACACGATCTCGCGTGGTTTGAGAGTCGCCGCTGAGTGGCCGATAAACAGATTTGTCCGGGTTAGCTTGCTCTGTGCCATGCACCTTTATGCTTGCGCCAACGACAAGCCAATCGGGTGCAGGAGTATTTAGCTCAAGCCTCATATCCTCAGACCAACCATGACCAAGCGAGTGTGTTGAAATGAGCGCAACAAGCGCGAATGCGATGCGGGGTACGGAGTTCACGGCTGATTGAGGATGTTGTTGTAAATGTCGGTGGAGACATCAGCTGCAAACTTCGTCTTGATCGCCTTGCCTTTGGCATTCGAGAGCTTGACGCTTCCGAGGGCTGTCTCATGCGACAAGAATTCAACCTCGATAGTGACACCTCGGATGGGATGGTAATCTGCTGTGTTCCCATAGTTCGAATCGCTGATGACCGCAAACTGACCTGACTTTGGATCACGATGTATGCCTTCTGGATCGGAGGCAATAATTGCAGCCAGTGTGGAGCTTTGCACGCTAACGCCAAGTTGATCATCCTCCGCCGCATTCACCTGACCAATAGAACGAGTGACATATTCGGTGCCTCGTGATGTTGTAGATTCGGCTGAGTTGAAGTGGATGCTGAGGAACACATCAGCCCCTTTGTCCCTCGCCAGATTCGCACGGGCGCCATTCTCCATGTATTCGCCGTTGGTCTTGCGAGTCATGTAGAGCTTCAGGTTGTGCTTCTCTGCGCCAAACTTATCAATCACTTTCTGTCTAAGGCTAAACGAGTATTCGAGTGCCAAGTCCTTTTCCAAGATGGTTCTATCCGTGCGTCCGACTGCACCCGAGTCTTGCCCGCCGTGTCCTGGATCAATGATTACCACTCCGGGAACTTCCATGTCTATCAAGACAATTGGAGTGCTCATGCCTTCGATCTGGACTTTGATTCTGGCCTGGTTGAACCCGATTGGCGGCATGTTGACCCGGATGGCTGTATGACCATCCGTCCCGACAGTGGTTACTCCCGAGGACTGCGACACTTTGCGGAACCCATTTGCACCGTATACCATAGATGCTTCGAAGCGGTCTTTGTGATTTGGGCTGTCCTCCCATTGACCGCGAATGGTCTCTGGTGTTCCACCTGGCAGTGCTTCCAGCGTCCAAGTGACTTTCTTGTCTATCATCGCATCACCAATCCGAACTTTGATTTCACGATGGGCGATCCTGTTTGCGTTCGGATCGACCTCTACTAATGGAGTCAGCGGCTTGCCGCTGTTTGGCTTCTCAGACCCCGCTATATCGTTGCTGTCCTCGTCCTTCACCTTGGGCGACAGTTCGACTACCTCCACGGGCAGGAGGCGCACCACATTCTTCATCCCTTCCTGCACAGGCGGCTCGACCCACAGGCGGCCGTTCTGCACGGTGACCCAAGGCGCCGCGCCTGTTGTCGCTTCCACCCGTCCGATTCCCGTCAATCCCGGCTCCAGAATGAAGGTCACCGTTCCGGCACCCTGCCAATCGGGCTCCGCCTGGAACGCGGTGGAACTGGTCAGGATCAAATACGTCCTCCGGTGCGCGACATCAGGAGCGAAACCTTCCACCCACACTTCTGCCGCCTCCCCTTGCGGGTAAAGTCCTGTGTCCGCTACGGGGGTGCTTTGTTTGCTGGCGGCGAACTCTGAAACAACCCTGACTCCGCCGCCTTCCTCCCAGCCCGTGAAGACGTCGCCCGAAGCGGGGACATTCAGATTCAACTCACCCGAAACATCCCCCTGGTAGATCTGCCCCGGCTCGTCCGCATAGGCTTCGGACACGGCCTGTTCACTGGCCAACACCCCGGATAGACCGCTGAAAGGAAGGATGGTTTGCCCGTCATCGCCTACGTGCTTCTTGGCGGTCCACCAATACCGGGTTTCATACCCGGTTGGCATCCCGTAGGCATCTGTGCTCGTCGGGACATCCATGGTGAATGAATCCGAAATATCCCAGCCGTCCTCCTTCAAAGCGGCCATTTCTTCGGAAGGAGTTCCCAATCCGCTGGTGTAAATCCACTCATTCGGAGAGTGCCGGGTGATGACGCCTCCGGAGACCTTCACGCTTCTGACACTCAGATGCATGTCGGTGGTCGCGGCCAGCGCGGTGCCACCCACTGGAGGCACGACAGATCCGGAGGATCCGGTCGTCCCGTTGCCGGTCCCTTGTTCATTCCCGCTCCCGCTGCTGGAGCCGCTCCCGTCTCCGTCTCCGTCTCCGCCAGTGCCGCCGGGCGGTGACGTCTCGGGATGACTCGCGGCCTGGCCCGGCAGGGTGCCGGCGGCCACTTCGGCCAGATTGCCAAAGCCATCGCCGTCGGTGTCTTCCTCGCCGTCGGGAACCCCGTCCTCATCGCTGTCCGCGGAACGGGGATCGAGCCGGAGTTGGTATTCCAACAGGCTGGGCAGTCAGTCGGCATCCGGGTCGGTGGAGGAGTATCCCGGGTAACCCGGGGTGACAAAGGCACTGAAGTTTCCCGTCACTAGCTGCATGAAAGCGAGGTCCTCTCCGGTGGCGGGGGAGGTTGGAGAGGCCAGATCCAGTCCCCAGGTCAGTTCTTCGAAATTCATGACACCATCCTGATCGTAGTCTGCCACGGGATCGAGAGGATTGCCAGGATCGAGACTGCCGGGATGGAGGACAGCCCAGTGTT
>JADZAX010000334.1 GCA_020852405.1 Verrucomicrobiales bacterium | reverse complement strand
GGTGACGGCATCGGCCCTGAGGTCATGGCCGAAGCCCACAAGGTCCTCGAAGCGGTCGCGGCCAGTTCGGGGTTGACCCTGTCCCGCCAAGAATGCCTCGTGGGTGGCGCGGCGATTGATGCCACGGGACACGCCCTGCCGGCCGACACCTTGGCGGCTTGTGAAGCGGCTGACGCCATCCTCTTCGGCTCCGTCGGAGGCCCGAAATGGGAATCCCTCCCCCCTCAAGAACAGCCGGAACGCGCCGCCCTGCTCCCTCTGCGCAAGCATTTCGGACTTTTCGCCAATCTCCGACCGGCCATCTGCTATCCGGCGCTGACCCATGCCTCGCCGGTCAAAGAAGAACGCATCGCCGGAGGCTTCGACGTCCTCTGTGTCCGGGAACTCACCGGCGGTCTCTACTTCGGCAGCCCCAAGGAAATCCGCCAGGAGGGCGGCGAGGAGGTCGCGATCGACACCATGGTTTACCGCACCAGCGAGATCGAGCGCATCGCCCGTGTGGCCTTTGCCGCCGCCGGGAAACGCAAAGGCGTCGTCACCAGCATCGACAAGGCGAACGTCCTGCAGAACGGCATCCTCTGGCGCCGCACTGTCGAAGCCGTGGCCAAAGAATTCCCGGGCGTCAAGCTGCAGCACCTCTATGTGGACAACGCGGCCATGCAGTTGATCAGCCGCCCCAAGGAGTTCGATGTGGTCCTCGCGGAGAATCTCTTCGGCGACATTCTGAGCGACGAAATGGGCATGATCGCCGGCTCTCTGGGCATGCTTTCGAGTGCCAGCCTCGGCAAGGAAAAGGCACCCGGACTCTACTTCGGCCTCTTTGAACCCAGCGGCGGAACCGCCCCCGACATCGCGGGAAAAGGCATCGCCAACCCCATCGCCCAAATCCTTTCGGTGGCCATGATGCTTCGTTTTGGGTTCGGTCTCCACCAGGAAGCTGCAGCCATCGAAAAAGCCGTGAAACAGACCATCGACGATGGATTCCGCACCGGTGACATCTTCAGTGGCGCTCCGGATACAAAGCGGGTGGGGACGGCCGAAATGGGGGATGCCATCGTGGCGAGGTTGTAGCCACCTGGCAGTTTCGAGCCTCCGAAAGCAGCGGTTTCTCCGCATCGAACCCGCCCTTTTCGAGTGACTTCGGGACCGGGGCGAAAGAGTATTTTGGAGATTCGCCTCAGCTGATCGCGGACCCTTCCCAGCCGGTCCACCATTCGCGAAAAAGCCGCCATTGGGCGTGGAGAAAGCCGCGTTGGCTGTCACTGAGCCGGTCACCCGGATTGAAGTGGTGGGCATATTCCGGATTGCCTTCCAGAACCATCAACTCCTTGTAATAGAGGACCAGATCGGGTCCTTCGTCGTAGGTGGAAAGCACCCGCAAGGCCGCGTCCAACTCAGCAGCGAGTCGCCTGGCTTTGGGGTCGCCCGTGGCGGCCTGCCCACAAAGAGCGATCAAGCGCAACACCTCCCCGGGCAGCGCATTGCCGACTCCGGTAATGGCCCCGGTGGCCCCGCAATGGACAAAGCCATGAAAGACCTGGGTGTCGACGCCCACCATCAAAGTAAGGCCAGAATCGCCACCTGTGATATGCTCCGCGGCATAGCTCAAGGAGGCCGCTCCTCCGAATTCTTTGAAGCCGACGAGGTTCTCGTGGTCCTTTCTCAAGGCAAAGAACAGATCGGCCTTGGTTTCGAAGCCGTAGTAGGGGCTGTTGTAAATCACGGCGGGCAACCCGTCGCCCGCAGCAAGCACGGCGGCAAAGTGGGACCGCTGCGCTGCGAGGGACGTCCCCCGGGAGAGCAGGCGGGGAATGACCATGAGACCCGAGGCTCCCACTTTCCGGGCATGTTCGGCATGACCTGCGGCGGACCTGGTATTCTGCGCCCCGGTGCCCACAACGACCGGCACTCCGACCTCCACGAGACGGCGGACACCTTCCTTTCTCTGCTCATCTGTCAGCAAGGGCCAGTCCCCCATCGATCCACAATAGACCACGGCACGCATTCCGTGATCGATCAGTTCCCGGGCTTTCCTGACAAGCGCGTCAAAATCAGGCTCACCTGAGGGGCTGCAAGGCGTCATCAGAGCGGGAATGCATCCGCTGAATACAGGGGGAGGAAGAGTGCTCATTTTAGTGAAGGAGAAAGCTTGTCACTGCTGCCGGAATGTAGAACCCGGGCACCTTCAACGATGCCTGCGGTGCACTCGGCAGATTGGTATCACACGCCGGCGATTTCCATGGCCTTGCGGATCGACTTAGCCGTTGCCTCGGCGGCGGGACCGTCTTCCATGGCATTCAGCGGCTGGTTGAATGGTTCCGCACGGACTGGGCCGTCATACCCGATTCCAACCAGGGCATTGAGGAAAGCCTTGATGTCTATCACGCCAGTGCTGGCAGGGAGTTCGCGCTGGTTGTCCAATTGATCCTCCACGGCAATCCCTGTCGGAGCATCGTTGAGATCGCAGGCCACGACATCGTGATTCTTGAGAGCCAGGATGTCCTCCGCAGTCTCCTGGGCAGTGAACCAGTGCCAGCTGTCGAGCACCAAACCGAGATCCGGGTGGCCGATTTCCGCGATCAATTCCCTGGCCTCGGCCATGGTATGGATGAAGGAATGGCGGGATTTTGTCCACAGGGTCCGGGTCCCGACATACTCCAGCCCGAAACGCAACCCGTGATCGCCCAGCACCTTGGCCACTTCACGGAGGCGCACCGCGTGCTGCTTGAAATTGGCCGAGTAGGTGAGAGATTCATGATACGGCTTGATCCACGTTCCGACGCGCTTCGCACCGGCCTCCTGCAGGGCGGCGGCAAGTTTCGGCAAGCCGTCCATTCCACCAAGGAAGGTGGCCTCGTCACCGCGGAATTCGACCGACAGACCGGCCGCACCCCAGACCAATTTGTTCGCGGCGAGTTCCGCGAGCAACTCCCGGAGCCGAACCGCATCGAGTTTGGCGAGGTAGTCAGCATTCGGCTGAACGGACTCAAACCCATACTGATGCGCGAGGGCGATGACAGCGCCGGGGTCCGCTTTGACCCCGATGTTGCCGGGAGAGAGATCGACCGTGAAGGGAGCCTTCCGCGCCGTTGACTGCGCTGCGGCAGGGAGGAACGGCGAGGATCCCGCAGCCATTCCGGCGGCCAGAGTTTGTTTCAAAAGGGTGCGTCGGTTGATGGTCATCGCAGGAAGGTTCGCCGAAAACCCTTACTGATGTCAAGATCCCTCCGCACGGGAGCACCGATTTGGAAGGGCAAACCGAGTCCGGATCTATTGACCGGGCGGAATGGTAATCTCGACTATTCCACTCCAAGGTCCTTCAAATGCCGGGCCAGGAAGCCCCCCGCTTCCTGCAAGGCTTCCCTTCCCTGCCGCAGTAAACCCGCGAAACTCTGGAAGACATGGAACTGGCCGGCATACCCGGCCAAGGAGACCTCAACCCCGCCAGCCTGCAGCCGCGAAACCAAGACCTGGATCTGATCCCTGAACATTTCCGCCTCACCAAACTGGACCAACATGGGCGGCAGACCGGTGAGAGTCGCCTGCAACAGATTGATTCCGGGGGGCCCGGGGTCCGCGCCTTGCAGATATGTATCCTTCCAGGAATCCAGCACTTCCTGGCTGAGGATGTCGCTTCCAGCGCATTCGACCATGCTGCCCCCTTTGGCGGAAGGATCGACCCAGGGCGAAAGCAGGACACAGGCGGCCGGGAGAGCCTCACCTCCATCGCGCAACGCGACCAATGTGGCGACACAGAGCGCTCCACCGGCGGAATCTCCCGCCATCGCCACCCGGGAGGCCCCGCCGGCTTGTTCGATCACCTGGCGGGTCGCCGCCAGACAGTCGTGATGAGCGGCGGGAAACGCCGCTTCAGGAGCCAAACGGTATTCTATGCCAAGCACAGCAGCATCCGCAGCGAGAGCGAGACGGGCGATGGTGTCGCGACTGCTTTCGGGCGAGCCCGTCACATAGCCTCCCCCGTGCAAATACACAATCCATCGCTCTGGAGCCTCCACCCCTTGGGGGAGGCATTGCAAAGCGGGCACTCCCCCGGCGTCGACTCTTGAGAAAGTCACGGGAAGTGAAGGAGCCAGCCATCTGGAAAAGGAGACTTGTCTTGAACGCAACCAGGGCACGCCTTTCCGCAGGGAATCCTTCAGGAGGAATCGGACAAAGAGACAGAGCACTTCTGCCAGCAGGGGACGGCGGTTCCCCTGTCCGCGGGTTCGCCCAGCCACGAGGCCCAAGCAGGCCCTCAGGAGCAGCCTGATGAAATCGATCACCATGAATCGCGCTCCAATTTCAAATCCCGGATGCTTCCAAATGGAAATCCTCCCACTTCACGCGACGGGTTTCCTTCCGGTAGCGCCAGGTTTCTCCGGGCCAGTTGTTGACGATCTTTCCGCCTTCCGTCTTGTACCAGTTGCTGCATCCTCCCTGCCACACGGTGTTCTGCAATTTCTGCTGCAAGTCACCGTTGTAGCGCTCCTGGTCCTCCGGCCGCACATCCATCGATTTCAAACGCTGCCGTTTCATTCCGGAGAGGCATTCCAGAATGTAGTGAACCTGGCTTTCAATCATATAAATGATCGAATTGTGACCTAGGTTGGTGTTGGGTCCATAGAGCATGAACAAATTGGGGAATCCAGAGACCAGAATGCCATGGTAAGCCTGCGCCCCTTCCCGCCAGACTTCCGAAAGGATTCTGCCATCCACCCCCTCGATGACGATGGGAGAGAGAAAAGCGGTTGATTCAAACCCGGTCCCAAAAATGATCACATCCGCGGGGTAGCATTTCCCATCCGCAGTGACTGGACCGTCCTCGGTGACACTGGAAATCTCCCCGTCTATCACCGATACATTGGGCAACTGAAGTGTTTCCAGGTATTCGCTCGACAGCAGGATCCGTTTGCAACCGGGTGTGTAGTCGGGCAGGAGGAGCTTTTCGAGCGCCGGATCCTTGATTCTGCGCTTCATGTCGGCAGTCAAGGCGAGTCTGGTCAACCGTGCCAGGCGGCTGCCTTCCTGGAACGCTTTAAACATGATTTCCAAGGACAGGTAGGTCCACAAACGATGCAGACTCATCGTGAACGGCACCTTTTCGAAGATCCATTTCTCGAAGCCGGAGATGCGCCGGTCTTTTTTGCTTTTGATCCAGTTGGGGGTGCGTTGAAAGGAATAGAGGTGCGCCGCTCCGGGAGCGATCTGGGGCACAAACTGGACCGCGCTGGCGGCAGTGCCGATCACGGCGATCCGTTTTCCATGCAAGTCAACCCGGCTGTTCCACTGGGCGGAATGAAAAGTGTTCCCCTTGAAATGCTCCAATCCCTTCAGGGCCGGGATTTTTGGACGATTCAATTGTCCTGTGCCGCTGATCAGGAACCGGGCACGCAGCGTACCACCACCCCGGGTCACAATGCTCCACAGGCCGGTGGCGGCATCGTAACGCGCAGAGCGGATTTCCTGGTTGAAACGGATGCGGGAAGTGATTCCGAATTTGTCCGCACAATGCTGCAGGTATTCCAGGATTTCGGACTGCCTGCCGTAGCGGTGCGACCACTTGGGATTCTGTTCGAAAGAAAAGGAGTAGAGGGCCGAAGGAATGTCACAGGCT
>JADZAX010000333.1 GCA_020852405.1 Verrucomicrobiales bacterium | reverse complement strand
CGGGCGAATTATCCGCATTGTCGCCAGATGCTGGCCTCGCTGACCCCGGATGACTGGTTTGAGAAATACGGGCGCTGAGCGCGTGTCGAGGGAACGCCTGCTTTCTGTTGCGTCTGGTTACCCTGCTACCGTTTCTGCGAAGCTGGAATCCGGGACTTGGAAGTCCTGTTTTTCATTTCGGCCATCCGGTTTACCAATTCGCCGACGATAGGATTCGGGAAACGCCGGCTTGGGGTGATCGCATAGAACGTCTCCTGGATTTGGGGAATGCGGTGGGTTTCCACCAGGATGCCGCTTTCGATTTCATCCCGAACCACCACCGTCGGTACCAGAGCGAGACCTTCGCCCTCGCGGGCCAATAATCGCAGCATCGCCATGTCGTCCACTTCGGCGAGAATTCTGGGACGCGCTCCGGCCGCCGCTGTGAGACGGTCGAAGGCGGCGCGGGTGTTGCTTTCCAGGCTCGGCAGGATCACCGGGATGTCTCGGAAGCCTTCCGGAAAGCGCAGCCGCTTCTTTTTCCATGCCGGAACGCCCACCAAACTGACTGGTTGTTCCGCCAATAGATGACTGTGCCAAGGCCGGCCAGCATCTCTCCGTGCCGACTGGTTGGACAACACCATGTCCACTTCATGAGCGTGCATGGCCACCAACAGATCTCTCTGGGCGCCTGAGCGGATCACCGTCTCGACTTCGGGCATGTGCAGTGCCGGACGCAGGAACTCCAGCAGGAAATTCCGCGAAAGTGTCGCCACCGCCCCGACCCGCAGAATCTGTTGCCCACAGTGGGGGCGGTGCTGCATCACGTCCATGAGTTCTTCACCGGAGCGCGCGATCTCTTCCGCATAGCCCAAGGCGAGCCGGCCCGCCTCGGTCAGCTTCAGACCCGACCTTTCGCGTTCAAAAAGCGGATGGCCAAGGCTTTCTTCAAGTTGCTTCAGCTGGATGCTCAGCGCGGGTGGCGAAAGATTCAGTTTCTCGGCGGCGCGGGTCAGGTTCAGCTCGCGCGCGATGAAACGAAAATACCGGAGGTGGTGGTAGTTCAGAAAGGGCATATGAATTAAATAAAATTAAACACTGAATTTGAATGCATGTAATTCACTAAAACGACAAGTGACGGCAACCTTCCGGCCATGCCGCTTCACCCAGCTCTGCTTTTGCCGCTTGTTCCCCTGCTCCCCCTTATTGTGGGGCTTGCCTGCCGTCTCCAATCGTCTCAAAGCGCCGGTCGTCTTTGCAGTAGTCGCTGCCGGAGTCTCCTCCGTCATTGCCGTGCCCGCTTTTCCCTCCGCCACGCTGGAAAGCCGCGTGGCCATGGCAGAAGGAGCGCTGCGCAACACGAGCCTGACAAAAAACTTTTCCCGGCTGGTTCTGGTCTGCGGCCATGGCAGCCACAGTGCGAACAATCCCTACGCCTCCTCCCTCGACTGCGGCGCCTGTGGGGGGCACGCGGGCGATGTCAATGCCCGGCTCGCCGCCGCCACCTTGAATGACCCGGAGGTCAGAAAAACACTCATGGCTAAAGGCATCCCTATTCCGGAGGACACTCTTTTCATTGCCGGACTGCATGACACGCTGAGTGATGATGTGACGATCTTTGATCAGAGGCAAATCCCCGCCAGCCATGCGGAGGACGTCTCCTTATTGAAGAAGGCGCTCGCCAAAGCCGGGGCCGCTGCCCGGCAAGAGCGGGCCGTCGCGCTCGGCCTTACCGTGGATGATCCAGAGCGCTTGGCTTCCGGGGTGCGCGCTCGGGGCAGGGATATTTCGCAGGTCCGTCCCGAGTGGGGACTGGTCAACAATGCCGCCTTGGTGGTCGCGCCGAGATCCCGCAGCGCCGCCCTCAAGCTGGAAGGCCGGGTTTTCCTCCACGACTATGACCCCGAAGACGACCCTGACCTGAAAGTGCTCACCCTCATCTTATGCGCGCCGGTGGTCGTCGCCAGTTGGATCAACCTGCAATATTACGCTTCCCGTGTCGATCCGCTCCACTACGGGAGCGGTGACAAGGCGTTGCACCATGTGGTCGGTGGCATCGGGGTGATGGAGGGGAATGGCGGGGACCTGAAGACCGGGCTCCCCATCCAGTCCATCCACGACGGTGGGAGATTCTTGCACGAACCCAGGCGTCTCACGGTCGTGATCGACGCCCGTCGCATCTCCATCGATCGGGTGCTCGCGCAACAGGACGCGGTCCGCCAACTCTTTGATCACGGATGGATCCATTTGGTGTCCTTGGAGGGTAAAAATGCCTATCGCCGCCATCAGGATGGCTGGATAAAGATCAAACTTAATTAGGAATTATGCAAAACACACCAGAAGTAGGAATCATCATGGGAAGCGGGTCGGACTGGCCGACCATGGAACACGCCGCGCGCACCCTGGAGGAATTCGGCGTGCGTTGGAAGGCGGAGATCGTGAGCGCGCACCGCACGCCCGACAAGCTTTTCGCTTATGCCTCCGGGGCACGGGAGCGCGGATTGAAGTGCATCATCGCCGGAGCGGGCGGAGCCGCCCACCTGCCGGGAATGACCGCCGCTCTTTCCGACCTGCCGGTGCTCGGTGTGCCCGTGGAATCGAAGGCCCTTAAGGGCATGGACTCGCTGTTGTCCATCGTCCAAATGCCTGCCGGAATCCCCACCGCCACGTTTGCGATCGGCAAGCCTGGCGCGGTGAACGCAGCGCTGTTTGCGGTGGCGATGCTGGCCAATGAATCCACCGAACTGGCGTCCAAATTGGCGGCATTCCGGGTCAAACAGAACGCCTCGGTAAAGGCTTCCTCTCTCCCGCCACTTTCATGATGTCCTCTCCTATTCATCTGCCGCACTGCGTGGTCGGTGTGCTCGGTGGCGGCCAACTCTGCCGTTTGCTGGTCATGGCTGCCCGCCGGATGAACATCCGAACGATTGTTTGGACGGGTGGGCTGGAAGCGCCTGCCAGAGGGGTGGCTGACGAGGTGATTGATCTGCCCTTCGACCATCCACGGGCCCTGGATCATTTCTGTGGGGTGGCCACAGTGGCAACGGTAGAATTTGAAAACATTCCCCTGCCGGTGCTTCACGCTGTGGCGAAGCAGGTGCCGCTTTATCCCTCCGCGGAGTGTGTGGCCATCTGCCAAAACCGTTGGCGGGAGAAGGAGTTTTTGCGGTCCCACGGTTTTCCCTGCGCACCGTTCGCTTTGGTTTCCTCGTCCGAAGAACTGGCTGCCGCGAGGCATCTCTTGGGACCAGGAGTGTTGAAGACCGCTGATTCGGGCTATGATGGACATGGTCAGATCCGCCTTCGCGAGGGAGACGATCCGGAGATGGGCTGGCGGAATTTCGATTCGCCCCGGGGCGTGTTCGAAAAGTGGATTTCGTTCGCCAAGGAGCTTTCGGTGATTGTCGTCCGGGATAAACAGGGGGAAACGGTTTGCTACGATCCGGCTGAAAACCAACACCGCGATCACATCCTCGAAATCTCGATCGTTCCCGCGAGGATCGCTCCCTCCGTGGCTGAATCCGCCGCCGCCATGGCCTGTCGCCTCGCGGAGTCACTCGACTACCGGGGCACCATGGGAGTGGAGTTTTTCCTCCGGGAGGACGGTGAACTTCTGGTCAACGAGATCGCCCCGCGGCCCCACAATTCGGGGCATCATACCTTGGACGCCTGCGTGACCTCACAGTTCGAACAACAGCTCCGGGCCGTGATTGGATTGCCGCTGGGCTCGACCCGCCTGCTCTCGCCGGTGGCCATGCTGAACCTGCTGGGGGATCTCTGGCTCGGAAATGACGAACCACCGGACTGGCACGCGGTGTTTGAGGACAGAGCGGCCTGCCTTTACCTCTATGGCAAACGGCAGGCGAAACGCCGCCGCAAAATGGGACATGTGAATATACTGGGAGACACGGCGGACGAAGCCCTGCGACGGGCCAGTTCCCTGAAGGCCCGGTGGCTCGAGGACTCATCCACCACGGAGGCTTCCCCTCCGGGGGATTGTGGTGCCGGGACGCGCCCCAGGTGAGGATGACGGTGGTCCCTCACGGCCCCGGGGGAGGGCGAACGTAGGATTCCAGGCCTTCTCGACCATCCATAACCCCCGCTGGCGTTTTGCGGTTTCCGCGCTATTTTGGGCGCCTCATGTCCAAAGTCCCCCAAACCGCCATCACTCCCACCCGTTCGGACGATTTTCCCGAATGGTATCAACAGGTCGTCCGTGCCGCTGATTTGGCGGAAAATTCGGAAGTCCGTGGCTGCATGGTGATCAAACCCTGGGGTTACGGGATCTGGGAAGCGATCCAGCGCCAACTCGATGCTTATTTCAAAGCGACAGGCCACAAAAATGCCTATTTCCCGTTGCTCATTCCGGTGAGTTACCTCGAAAAGGAAGCCTCCCATGTCGAGGGGTTCGCCACGGAATGTGCTGTGGTCACGCACCACCGGCTTGAACTGAAGGATGGCCGGATGGTTCCGAGCGGTGAACTGGCCGAGCCCTACGTCATCCGGCCCACTTCGGAAACGATCATCGGTGCCGCTTTTGCACGGTGGGTCCGGAGTTACCGGGACCTGCCCCTCCTGATCAACCAGTGGGCCAACGTCATGCGTTGGGAAATGCGGCCGCGACTGTTCCTCCGCACCGCGGAATTCCTTTGGCAGGAAGGCCTCACGGCCCATGAGACGTCGGAAGAGGCCATGGAGGAAACTCGGCGGATGCATGCCGTTTATGAGAAATTCCTCCGGGAGCATCTGGCCATTCCAGCCATTGCCGGGGAAAAGACGGAGGGCGAGCGCTTCCCTGGCGCATTGAACACCTTCACCGTCGAAGCCATGGTGCAGGACCGCAAAGCCGTCCAAGCGGGCACTTCCCATTTCCTTGGGCGCAATTTCTCCGCGGCTGCGGGGATCGAATTTGAAAGCCGGGAAGGCAAGCGGGAGCTGGCTTGGACCACGAGTTGGGGCGTCAGCACCCGCCTCATCGGCACCCTCCTGATGGCCCACGCGGACGATGACGGTGCCATCCTTCCTCCCCGGATTGCCCCGACCCAGGTGGTGATTCTGCCTGTGACCCCCAAGGAAGAGAGCCGGGCCGCCGTGTTGGAAGCTTGTGACCGTCTTGCCGCCGCCCTGCGGGAGCAGCGTTTCCATGGTGAACCGGTCTCGGTGGAAATTGACGCCCGCGATCTCAGTGGGGGCAACAAAACTTGGGAATGGATCAAGAAAGGCGCGCCGGTGCGGATCGAGATCGGTCCCCGCGATCTGGAAAAAGGAACCGCCGCCGTGGCCCGTCGGGACCGCAATCCCAAGGAGAAAGAATTCCTTCCCTGCGAGACCCTTCCTGAAGGCATGCCGGTCTTGCTCCAGTCCATCCAGGACACTCTTTTGGAAAGGGCTCTGTCCTTCCGCGAAGCCCATACCAACGAGATTTCGTCATGGGAAGACCTCTGCGCTTATTTTACGCCAGAAACCAAAGGGCGTCCCGAGATTCACGGTGGTTTTGCCTTGGGCCATTGGGCGGGCGGGGTCGAGGATGAGAAACGGCTGAAGGATGAGTTGAAAGTCACCGTGCGCTGCATTCCAGATGACCCCTCATTGCGGGGAGGCCCCGGGATCTGCATCGTGACAGGAAAACCGGCCGAAGGGCGGGTTGTTTTCGCCAAATCCTACTGATCCGGCATCGGATGCTGCTTCGGGCACTGTTTCACTACCCAGGCGAGATAGTCCTCTGATCCTGCAGCCACCGGAAGGGCGATGATTTCCGGCACCTCATAAGGGTGCGCGACGCGAAGGGCTTCGGCGAGGGCAGGAAAGGCTTCCCGGGTTGTTTTGAAAATCCCCGGTACTTCGCTGGAAGTCTCAACGGCCCCTTGCCAGCGGTAGATGGATTCGCAGGGCGCCAGCACATTGATGCAGGCCGCCAGTTGCTGTTCGATCAAAAGTGTGCCAATTTGTCTCGCTGTGGCCGCGTCTGGGAAGGTGGTCAGCACGATGAAAAGATCGGTGGGAGCAGGTGAGGTCATGGCCCGGATAAACTAGCGCAAAATGAAGCCCGGATTTATCGATAAATTCATCGACCGTCTGCGCCGGGCCGACCCTGATGCCGTCCAGCGCCATGTCCTTCGGATCGTTCAGGAGAAGGGTTTCCTGGAAAGCGTATTCGATGCCCTCCGGGAAGGGGTTATCGTCACTGGCACCGGCGGGCGCATCCACTACATCAACCTTGCGGCCTGCTCGCTATTCGGCATTTCACGGAAAGATTCGCTCGGTGAGCCGATCGAAAGCCGGCTGCGGGGTCTTGATTGGGCCGATCTGACGCGCGGAGGTCAGGTCGTGAGCCGGGACATGGAAATATTTTACCCTGAAAATCGCTATTTGAATTTTTATGTCGCTCCGCTGCATGCCGAAGCAGAGGAAAAGAGCGAGCAGGTCGAGAATCTCGGGCATGTGCTGCTCCTCCGCGATGTCACCCAAAGTCGGCGCAGCGAGGAGGAGCGCATCGAGTCGGAAAAACTCAATGCTCTGACAATGCTGGCGGCAGGGGTGGCCCATGAAATCGGGAATCCCCTGAATTCTCTCAACATCCATCTCCAGTTGATCGGGCGGAAATTAAAAAAAGCCCCGCCCAAGCTCGCCGCGGATCTGGGGGAGATGGTGGAGATCTGCCGTGGCGAGGTGCAGCGCTTGGATTTCATCGTCACCAGCTTCCTTTCCGCGGTGAGACCGACCTCCCCGCAGCTTCGGATGGTTGATATCAATGAACTGCTCCGGGACTCGGTTCGCTTTCTTGCTCCCGAGATTGCAGACCGGGGCATCAAAGTAGTCCTGCGTCTGCATCCCACTCTCCCATTGCTTTCGGTCGATGAGGACCAAATCAAGCAGGTCTTTTACAACATCCTCCGGAATGCCAGCCAAGCCCTTGGTTCGGGCTCAAAAGGGCGTGTCACCATCACCACGGACATGGATGACGCCACCGTTTCGATGCGCTTCACCGACACCGGTCCGGGAATTTCTCCGGAAAACCTCGGACGGATCACCGAACCTTATTTCACCACCAAAGCCACAGGCTCCGGACTTGGGCTTCTCATCGTGCATCGGATCGTCCGCGAACACGGCGGTGAGGTCGAAATCAAAAGCCGGGAGGGTGACGGGACCACGGTGACAATCTTTCTGCCCCGGATGGAGAAGCGCATGCGTTACCTGCCGGGCCCCGCCCCCGAACCCACCGGGTCAGACAATGGCGACCGCATCATTGACATCGATTGACTGCCGGACCTGACCGACCCCCGTTTTCTCCCGTGAACGCAGAAAATTTCCAGGACACCACCGTCCTCATCGTGGACGACGAGAAGCACACCCGTGAGGGACTGCGTCGCTCCTTCGAGGACGAGTTCGATGTCTACGTGGCGGCGAACATTGGCGAGGCCATGCAGGTTCTGCAAAATGAAAGCGTCGATGTTCTGGTGACCGACCTCCGGCTTGGCGGGGAGGATGGGATGGACCTGATCGATCGGGCGCTGAAGCTTCCCAAGCCGCCGGTCTGCATCATGATGACGGCCTACGGCTCTGTAGACATCGCGGTCCAGGCGATGAAACGCGGGGCCTACCATTACGTGGGCAAACCGCTCAACATTGACGAGTTGGAGTTGGTCATCAAACGCGCGGTGCGGAGCCGCAGCGTTGAGAAGGAGAACCGGCAGCTCAAGCAACAGGTTGAGCAGCATTTTGGTCTGGAGAATATCATCGGCAACGCCGGCGCGATGCAGCCGGTTTTCGATGTGGTGCGCCAGGTTGCCTCGACCCGGGCCACGGTGCTGGTTGAAGGGGAAAGCGGAACCGGCAAGGAACTTGTCGCCCATGCCATCCACAACCTGAGCGGTCGGCCCAAAGCGCGGCTCGTCATAGTGCATTGTGCGGCCCTCAGTCCGCAGTTGCTGGAAAGCGAACTCTTTGGCCACGAGCGCGGAGCCTTTACCGGTGCCACCGAGCGCCGGATCGGGCGGTTCGAAGAGGCCGATGGAGGAACGATTTTCCTGGACGAGATCGGGGAGATTGATGCCAGCACCCAGGTAAAGTTGCTCCGGGTGCTGGGGGAGCGGACCTTTGAGCGGGTGGGGGGCAACAAACCGATCAAAGTCGATGTCAGGGTCATTGCCGCAACCAACCGGCATTTGGAGGAAATGGTCGCGGCGGGAGATTTCCGGGACGATCTCTTTTTCAGGCTTAATGTCGTGAAAATTTCCATGCCTCCGCTGCGGGACCGCATGGAGGATCTGGCGCTGATGGCCCACACCTTTCTCAAGGAGTTTGCCAAGGAGAACGGCCGTCAGGTCCGTGAAATTCCCGAGGAAACCCTGCGGTTGCTGATGGCCCACCGCTGGCCTGGCAACGTTCGGGAGCTGCGCACCGCCATCGAGCATGGCGTCATCATGTGCAACGGTCTGAAACTCCTTCCGAAACACCTGCCAACATTCCTGAGGGAGGAGGGAGCGTTGCCTCTACTTGCCATGAAGCCCGGTCCCGGAAACGAAAGAGGAAGGGTCGAGCCGGAAGAAGAGGATCTCAACCTCTCCCGCTTGGAATCCCGTCTCATCGCCAGAGCCCTGGAGCGCAGCCGGGGTAACCGCACCGAAGCCGCCAAATTGCTGGGCATTAGCCGCCGCACGATGCAGCGCAAGCTCCTCGATTTGGAGGAAGGCCGCGGAAAAACAGAGCGGCATTGACATTTGTGGCGGCTTTCATTGTATCATGAAGCATGATCTCCCGCCGCTCCTGTTGTCTTCTTTTCCCTGTACTTCTCTGCTGCCCCGCTTTTTCATCTTCCCGGGCCGACCCCCCGGTGGAGAAGGAGAAGTTCCACCTCTATCTCCTGATCGGGCAATCCAACATGGCCGGACGAGGGATCGTGGTGCCGGAGGAGAACGGTCCTCCTGAACGGGTCTTGAAATTCACCAAGGAAAACACTTGGGCTCCGGCTGTGGAGCCCCTGCATTTCGACAAAACCATCGCCGGAGTGGGCTTGGGACGGAGCTTTGGCGAAGCCATGGCCAAAGCTGAGCCCGGGGTGACCATCGGTCTGATCCCCTGTGCGGTTGGTGGCACGCCGTTGGACCGCTGGCTGAGCGGAGGCGATCTCTACCAGGCCGCTCTGACCCGGGCGAAACTTGCCGCCAAGGATGGAGTCATCAAAGGCATCCTTTGGCACCAGGGCGAGAATGATGCCGGCAAAAAGGAGACGGCGGACAGCTATCTGACCCGTCTGACGGCGGCTGTCGCCTCCTGGAGGAAGGACCTGGATGCCCCTGACCTGCCCTTCGTGGCGGGAAAACTGGGGGAATTCCTGGCCACAGAATACCAAGGGAAACCCTCCTACTGGAAACTAATCAATGCCCAACTTGATGAGCTGCCCGGGACAGTCGCTCACTCCGCAGTGGCCGACTCCAGCGGACTCACGGCGAAGAGCGATCACGTGCATTTTGACACGCCGGCCCTCCGAGAATTCGGTCGCCGCTATGCGGAAAAAATGTCCCTGCTCCTCAAGGCCAAGTAGAGGTTGAGGCGCTGAAGCGCCGATCTCCTCCGACTTCGGTCATGGAGGCCTATTTCAGGTCAAAGAGCAGACCTTCGGCAGCGCTCCTGGCAATGATGGAGAGGTCCCCCGGCTCCTCGGTGCTCACCGCGTCACCCGGTTCAAGGGGTGTGCCGTTGACGGATACCGTGCCCTGGATGAGTTGGAACCAAGCGCCGCGACCGGCATTCAGCGCATGGCGCGCGGTTTCTCCGGGTGTGAGACGGATGCGATAGACATCGGCGTCCTGGTGGATCGTGGCGGATCCGTCTCGCCCATCGCGGGAGATCACGAGCACTTTTGGATCCCTCTCCCGGTTCGGGTCCGGGTGCCATTCCGTGTAGCTCGGAGGCAGGCCTCGGAATTCCGGGAGGATCCAGATCTGGAGGAGATGGAGCGGCTCCGTTTGGGAGGGATTGAATTCACTGTGGGTCACCCCGCTGCCGGCGCTCATGAGTTGAATCTGGCCGGGAAGCAGCGTGCGGCCGTTGCCCATGCTGTCCTGATGACCGATCGAGCCTTCGACGACATAGCTGACAATTTCCATGTCACGATGCGGATGGGTCGGGAAACCCGCCCCCGGAGCGATGAAATCCTGGTTGATGACCCGGAGGCTGCGGAAGCCCATATGGCGGGGGTCATGATAACCGGCAAAGCTGAAGGTGTGGCGGGTGTCGAGCCATCCATGGTCGGCATGGCCCCGGTCATGGGACTTACGAAGGGTTAATTTCATGATTCTGCAT
>JADZAX010000332.1 GCA_020852405.1 Verrucomicrobiales bacterium | reverse complement strand
TGCCCAACGGTTCCGTGGCACCCGGGAAAGACACCGTCATCACCACGACACTGGGACACCGCTTCGTCATTGTGGGCCGGACGGACCAAACAGAGGCTGTGGTGACCAGTGAGCTGCCGGTGCAGGCGTTCCGTTTCGACCCCCGGGGCCAGAACGGGGCTCCCGACTTTTACACCCAGATGGTCAAGGCCGAGGGATTCCCCATTGTGGCCTCGGGCAGGGTCAATCCCTATGCGCTCAAAGAAGCGGCCTTCATTGTGGACATGATGTTGGCGAAACGTCCCGATGTGCGGTCCGCGATGATCCGGAGCGGGGCCCGGCTCTGCATTCTGGCCCATGATGAATTCACCACCGGCCAACCGGAATGGGCCCATCTCGGGACGGAACCGCATCCCGAATTCCCCGACATCGCCCCCGGGGACTACTGGGACGCACGGGCCCGCGGCATGGGAGGCAGCCTGACCGATCCTTACTGCTCCTGCGCGGAGGAAAATGTGCTGGGATTCCCCGGCGATCCCTATGCCGCCGAATCGATCCTGATCCATGAGTTCGCCCACAACATGCACCTGCGCGGGATGGTCAATGTGGATCCGACTTTCGACCACCGGCTGCGGGAGACCTACCAGCAAGCCATGAAAGCCGGGCTTTGGAAAGGCAAGTATGCCAGCGTGAACCACCATGAATACTTCGCCGAGGGGGTGCAGTCCTGGTTCGACAACAACCGGGAGAACGATCATGACCACAATCATGTCAACACCCGCGCCGAACTGCTTGCCTATGATCCGGGACTCGCCGCGATGTGCCGCGAGGTCTTCGGCGACACCGTACTGAAATACACCAAGCCCGCCACCCGGCTGTCCGGTCACATGGCTGGCTACGATCCCTCCCAAGCGCCCACCTTTGTCTGGCCCGAACGGCTCAAAGTCGCCAAAGCTCAGATCCGGGCCGCTGCGGAAGCCCGTGACCGGAAAGCAAATGCCCGCGAAAGCCGTGAGATTTCGGGATGGACCGTGCAGATTCGCAGGGAGCTGCTCGAGGAAGGAAACCGGGGAGCCACGGAGCGCGCCCTGGTTCTGCTGAAGGCGCAGCTTGATGAAATCGTGCGGGTCGTGCCCGCCGCCGCCGTGGCGGAACTGCGGAAAGTGCCACTCTGGTTTTCACCGCCGTATCCCCACACGCCCCCCCTGGCGGAATACCATCCCGGAGCCGAATGGCTGATCAGCAACGGCCGGGATCCGGTAATGGTGAAAGGTGTCGAGTTCACCAATGCCCGCGTCTTCGAAGCCGAGACCCGCCGGATGCCGAATTTCGCGCTCCACGAGCTGGCCCACGCCTATCACGACCGATTCCTGCCGAAGGGCTTCGGCAATGAGGACGTCAGGGCCGCCTATGAGAAAGCCAAAGCCTCCGGCAGTTACGAACATGTCGAACGGCAGGATTCCGAGGGAAGGAAGCGGATGGACCGCGCCTATGCGCTGACCAATCCACAGGAATATTTTGCCGAGACCACGGAGGCTTACTTCTCCCGGAATGATTTTTATCCCTATGACCGCGTCCAACTGGAACAGCACGACCCCTCGGGCCACGCGCTGATCGGAAAGGTCTGGGGCGTTGCCACGAAAGCTCCCTGAAACTCACCTTCTGCCCCATTGCCATGACCATGCGACTCCCCTTGCTCCTTTTCCTGCTCTGCCTTCCCGCCGGCACCACCCCGGCCCAGGATGCCTTCATTGTCGAGAACGGACTGCCCCGGGCCCGGATCATCATCGCCGAAGCGCCTTCCCGCACAGTCCGCCTAGCGGCCCAGGAGTTGCAGGATCAGGTGGCCAAAATTTCCGGGGTCAAGCTGCCCATCGTGACCCAACCGGACGACAGGAGCACGAAGATTTTCGTCGGCCGCAGCCCGCACACCGATGCCCTGAAGCTCACCCCGGTGGATCTGAAATACGGGGCTTACCGGATCGTGTCCGGCGGCGACTGGCTGGCCCTGCTTGGGGATGACACGGACTTTGTGCCGGTCGAACCCTGGGCGAAGAACAACGACGGCGTCGCCAGTGGATGGCTGCAGCGGGAATGGGACAAGATCACGGGCGCACAATGGGGTGTGCCAAATGGCGGCATGTACAAAAACCGTATCCGCCTGCCCGGCACCATCGGCAAGCCGGAAGGGGCCACAACCGCAAAGAACGAAACTCTGGATCTCTGGGGGTTCGATGAGCGCGGTTCATTCAATGCCGTCTGCGGGTATCTGCGCGGCCTCGGCATGCGCTGGTATCTCCCCGGGGAGCTCGGCGAGATCGTGCCGTCCTTGAAAACCCTGCCCCTTCCGAACATCGACCAAACCGTCCAACCGGATTTTCCGGTGCGGCGCTTCAATGTCCGTTTTGCCACCAACGGATACGACACCGCCCTGTGGGCGATGCATCTGGGGCTGCGCGATCCGAACGGCCTCCAAGTGGCGCACGGCATGGACCGCATGACGCACCGGGACGAGATTCTGGCCGCCCATCCGGAATGGTTTGCCCTCTACGGAGGCAAGCGCCAGACCCAACCGGGGCAGAGGCTGAACCAGCTTTGCTATTCCAACGAGGAACTCTTCCAGGAAACCGTGAAGTATGCCCGCGCCCAGTTTGACCACTATGATTTGGAGTCCGTCTCCATCATGCCACCGGATGGCTACACGTCGATCTGCCAATGCGATCTCTGCAAAGGCAAGGACGCGCCGGACCGCGCCGATCGCGGGCATTTGTCAGATTATGTCTGGGACTTCGTCAACCGTGTGGCCAAGGAGGTCGGCAAGACTCATCCGGCAAAAAAGATCCTCTGCTGTGCCTACGGCTCCTACACCCTTCCTCCGCTCAAAATCGACCAACTGGAACCCAACGTGCTGGTCTGCATCGTCGGAGGCCGCCGCCCCGTCAACAAATGGGTCGGTCTCAGCAAGGGCGATGGCGACTCCGCCCCCGAGGCGCTGCGAGCCGCCTGGCTAAAAAAGACCGTCAATCCAATCCTGATCTTCGAGAACTATCCTTTCACCGATCGGGGCTGGTATCTTCCGTCGTATGTCCCGCATGCCTTCGGCGATACCGTCAACGCCACCAAAGGCATTTCCCAGGGGGAGGACATCTGGCTTAGCATGCGGCAGGACTTTGACAAGGTCGCGATCGGTTACAACCACTTCCCCGTATATTTCACAGCACGCATGTATTGGGGAGGCAAAGAAGCGGATGTGGATGCGATGTTCCGTGAATACTGCCGCCTCTTTTACGGCCCCGCCGAGCAGGAGATGCTCGAGTTCTTCACCTTCTGCGAAGAGAACTGGCAGGGCATGGAAGATGACAAGGCGAAGGCGGACCGGGCGCTCGATCTCTTCGCGATCGCAAAAAAGGCGGCGGTTGGCGACCCAGTCTGGGCCAAACGGATTGCCTTGATCGATGACTACCTCAAAGGACTCCGCAACAAGAGCACCCAACTCGGGCAGAAACGCGGCCCCGTTCCAGCACTCCGGCTGGTGGGCGATGCGCCGGACATCGTCATTGACGGGAAACTCGATGATGCCTACTGGCAAAGATGCCCGGTTGCCGCAACCGGCAAGCTGCGGGAACTGCAAACCGGAAGGCAGCCCATTTACGGCACCTCCATCAAATCCGGATGGTGGGGCGGCAATCTCTACTTCGCGATCGAGTGCGACGAACCCTCCGGAGAAAAGCCCAACAACACCAGCACCAACGAGGATGATTCCGCCCTCTGGTACGGCGATGTGGTGGAGATCCTGTTGGAGACCGAATCCCATTCCTACTATCAGATCGCCATCAGCCCCACCGGGGTCCTCACCGATCTGGATCGCGGCGCCGGAAAGTCGCTGGGCTTCGGTTGGGACTCACAGGCCGAGGTGGTGACGAACATTGCCGATGGTCGTTGGACCATCGAAATCCGCATTCCAGTAACGGAGGATGAGAACGATCCCCTGCACCAAGTCATCGGGCGCAAGCCGATCCCCAGCCTGCCCTGGCATTGCAACGTCTGCCGCCCGCGCATCCGCGAAAACGGCACGGAACTCTCCGCCTTCTCCCCCACCGGAGTCGGGAACTTTCATGACGTGATGAAGTTCGCCCATTTCTATGACGGCAAGTCCACGAAGTTCGAAGCGGCGACTCTGGAGAATGATTTTCTGGAGGACTTCCGCACCGCCTCCGACCTCGCCTTCCGTAGCCGTCACGCCGAAGCGCTGCCCCTTTTCACCTCCCTTGCGGAGCGGAAGGATGCCACCGAATTCCAAAAAGCCGCCGTCCTCGAACTCGCCGCCGCCAGCGCACGGGGTCTGAAAGACGCCCCTCTCGCTGATGAACTGGCCGCTCGAATTCCTCTCGCGGCAGTCCGCAAAACCGTCGAAATGCTGA
>JADZAX010000331.1 GCA_020852405.1 Verrucomicrobiales bacterium | reverse complement strand
GGACTTCCTCCCACCGAAGCCCAGCTCACCAGTCAGGCTCCCTTTGAAGAAACCGTCGATCGACTCCTCGAAAGCCCCCAGTATGGTGAACGCTGGGGCCGGCATTGGATGGACGTGTGGCGCTACTCGGACTGGTATGGCCTGGGAGCGCAGTTGCGCAACAGTCAGAAACACCTTTGGCACTGGCGGGACTGGATCGTCCAGTCTCTCAACAGCGACAAGGGGTATGACCGGATGGTGGAGGAAATGCTCGCCGGGGACGAAATGGCACCTGACGACATCAACTCGGTCACGGGCACCGGATTCCTCGCCCGGAATTATTATCTCTTCAACCGCACGACCTGGCTCGACGACACCATCGAGCACACCGCGAAGGCCTTTCTGGGGCTCACGATGAACTGCTCGAAATGCCACGACCACAAATACGATCCGATCAGCCAGGTCGATTACTACCGATTCCGGGCGATCTTCGAACCTCATCAGATCCGTCTCGACGAGCTTCCTGGGGAGACTGATTTCGAAAAGGATGGACTGCCTCGCGCCTATGATGATCAGCCCGGGGCCGAAACCTTCTTGCACGTCCGGGGCGATCCGGCCCATCCTGACAAGGAGACCAAGATCACCCCCGGGGTGCCCGCGATTCTTGCCAGATTCGAAACTCCTCCCCGACCGGTGGAGTTGCCGGTTTCCGCCTGGGCTCCCGGAGTCCGCGACTTCGTCAGGCGGGATCTGCTGCAGGCCGCCGAAGCCCGTCTCGCCGACGCGGAACAGGCCCTGAAAAAAGCTCGGGAGGCCCGGGCTACTCCCCCAACGAAAGGCGCTCCCGCTCCGGCGTCGCCAATCGCAACGGCTGCGGTCATCGCCGACACGTTCGACACCGCCAGACCGGAACTCTGGATCCTCGAAGGCCCGGGTTGGCGTTACCAGGGAGGATGTTTGGCGCAGCTGGAATCAACCCGTGACAAGCAGTTCGCCCGCACCAAGATCGCCCATCCGGCCGATTTCGATCTGACGTTGAAATTCCGCACCACCGGCGGCGGAACCTACAAGTCGGTCGGCATCCGTTTCGACGTGAGCAACGACGGCAGCGAGGCCAACACGGTGTATGCGAGCGCCCACGCATCCGGACCGAAAGTGCAGATCGCCCATACCAGGGGCCATCAAACCACGTATCCCTCCAACGGCAAAATCGACCGGCCGATCCAGTTGAACCGGGATCACGAACTGGGCCTCCGGGTTCGCGACCGGCTCATCAATGTCACGCTCAACGGGGATTTTCTCCTCGCCTACTCCCTTCCCGGACGCACTCCCGGTGGTCTGCTCGAGCTGTTCGCTTTCGATGCCACGGCGGAATTTGACTCGCTGGAGGTCCATCCCCTGCCTCCAGCGGTGGCCCTGAAAGATGCCGGGGCTCCCGCCAAGGCCGGAACCACCGTGGATCCCGCCGCGGCGCTGGAGCTTGCCGAAGCCCGGGTCGCTGAATCCGAAACCGGACTCCGGTCGCTTCAGGCCAGGATCGCCGCCGATGATGCGGCCCTGCTCGGAAAGGATTCCGGTGCAGCGAAGGAAGCCGCCCTGCTGGAGCGAAAGCATGCCGTCGCAGCCGCCCGGGTCGAGCTCCTCACGGCAGAAGCCGGCAAGGTGGACGCGGCCATGAAAGCCCTCGCGGCGGCGGAGAAAAACCTCCAGAACTCCGATACCGCCCACACTCCGGTGCGGGGAAGTTTCAAGGCCCTTGAGACCCCGGAGCACACCCAGGCACAATATCCGGCGACCTATGCCAAGGTCAGCACCGGTCGCCGCACCGCGCTGGCACGCTGGATAACCTCACGGGAGAATCCACTGACCGCCCGGGTGGCGGTGAACCACATCTGGATGCGGCACTTTGGGGATCCCCTGGTCGAGACCGTGTTCGATTTCGGACTCCGTGCGCCGAAGCCCGAGCACGCCGCCCTGCTCGACTATCTGGCCGCCGAACTGATCGATTCCGGTTGGAGCATGAAGCATCTCCACCGGCTTCTGGTCACGTCCCGGACGTGGCGCAGAAGTTCGTCCAACCTCGGGGCCGATCCGCAAACCCTCGCCGCGGATCCCGCCAACCATTTCTATTGGCGCATGTCGCCGCGGCGCATGGAGTCCGAAGTCCTCCGCGATTCCCTGTTGCAGCTCGGCGGACAGCTCGATCTGCAGGCCGGGGGACCTTCTCTCGAGGCCGGTGGGGATTCCCACCGCCGCAGTCTGTATCTCAAGCATTCGCGCGATGACCAATCTCTCCTGCTCGCCACGTTCGATGATGCCGACATCCTCGCCTGCTACCGGCGCAGCGAAAGCATCGTCCCGCAGCAGGCGCTCGCCCTGTCGAACAGCAAACTCTCCCTCGACACCGGACGGCTTCTGGCCGGAAACATCGGGCCGGTGTCCGATGACCGGGCCTTTGCCTTGAAGGCCTTCTCTCTGGTGCTGTGCCGCGCCCCCACAGAAGAGGAACTGGCGGCCTGCCTCGAATTCCTGAAAGCGGTTCCCAAACGCGACCGGCTGGTCCACGCATTGCTCAATCACAATGACTTTGTCATGATCCGATGAATCCCGAAACTTCATTCCTGGCTTCCCGGCGCCATTTTCTCCATCAGGCAGGACTCGGCTTCGGGAGTATGGCCCTGAGTTCCCTGCTGCAGGCCGAAACCCGCCTGCCACCATCCGGCAGACCCCATGCCACACCGAAGGCCAAAAGTGTGATCTGGCTGTTCATGCGCGGGGGGGTCAGTCACATGGAAAGCTTCGATCCCAAGCCCGCCCTGAACCGTT
>JADZAX010000330.1 GCA_020852405.1 Verrucomicrobiales bacterium | reverse complement strand
CCCAACGGTTTGGCCCCGCTCGACAAAGAGACCCGGACATCGACCGGATTCTGGTTTCCCGATTCCGGCACCAGTTTCAGCATGACCCGCCAACCGGTCGCGAACGGATGCTTCACCACCTGGGCTTCGGCGATGTGGGCGTTGGGCGAACAACTTGGCACGCACCCGGGAGGGGAAGCCTCCGTCAAAGCCTGGAACGCCGGACCATCGAAATCGATGGCAAATTGGAGAGCTCCGGAGTCGTGAATGTCCACGCCCACGCGCGTCGCCCTGACCCCGTCCGGAGAGGATTCGCTGCCGGCATTGGATCCCCATTTCATGCGGTAAGCCATTTTCCAGGGTTGCATCGGCTCGGGCTGGACCTTGGGATGCCAAAAAGCGACCACGTTGTCGAGATACTCGTTTTTCGTCGAGAGTTCCACGAGCCGCACCTCCCCCTCACCCCACTCCCCCACCGTCTCAATGAAGACGGAGGGTGTCTGATGGTAAAAATTGAAAATATCCTCGTAGTGGTCATGGCGCCGATCCCGCTGGAGCAGTCCGAATCCCTTGAGCTTATTGACCACAAAGACGCTGTGCCGGAGTTCGTGGCCGGTGGAGAGAGGACGCCAGATCCGCTCCGATTCGGTGATCAAACACAACCCATCGCTGTCGTGGACCTCCTCCCGGTAATCATCCGGTTTCCGCTCGGTGTTCTCACCGAACCAGAACATGCTGGTGAGCGGGGCCACCCCAATGGTCCCGGGCACCTTGCGGAAGAACAACACCGACTCCACATCCGCTAGGGTGCACACACCGGGCTTCAGCACAAAGCGGTAGGCGCCGGTCACGCTGACGCTGTCGAGCAACGCATAGATCGTCAAGGAGGTTTCGCCCGGGGCGGGCTTCCCCAGCCAAAAGTCCGTGAAGATCGGAAATTCCTCACCCCGCCCCTTCTCGCCGCAGTCGAGGGCCAGGCCTCTTCCCGAAATGCCGTAACGGAGGCCCTGCGCGAGAAACCGGAAATAGCTCGCTCCCTGGAAGACCGCCAGCTCATCCATCACGTCGGGTCGGTTCAGCGGATAATGCACGCGGAAGCCCGCATACCCTGTATCGACCGGAACTTTGCCTTTCAGATCGAGCTTCCCGTAGTCGAAAAAATCCATCGCGAACCGGATCCGCTGGTAATGGGTCGAAGTGAACTCGTTGAGCTGAACTGGTTCATGGTAAATGTAGCCGGGATGAAAAAACTGAACCTGGAATTTCTGCCCATCTTCCTTCCACAGTGACATGTCGGGCTTGAAACGAATCTCCCGGTATTTGTCGTAATCCAGCTGATCCGCGTGCAGCGCGGCGGGTAGATGCTCCTTCGGGCTGTGGAAAGGCGCTTCCGCTCGCTGGCGCGCCAAGCGCGTGACAATCTCGAGGTCCACTTTTCCCTTCTCCGCCCGTACCGTGGGGCAGGAAGCCCCCATGAGGAGAATGAAAGACACCACTGCTGGAAGTAATCGTAGAAAGATCATATCACGTATTTGCGCCATATTGATCCAGATTGGGAGGAATGCAACTGACTGCTCAGAAACAGACCCTTTCCCAAGCATAAAGTCCGCCAACCCAAGCCGGTGGAGCCTTGAACAGGCCGCTGCCCGGTGACAAGATCCGGATGGATGGCATTTCCTGAACGGCTCCGGTCCGACCACGGCCTTCTCGCCGGAATCCTTGACTACCCGGAGGGGCCCTCCGCAGTCCTTCCTCTGCCAGGCTCACCACAGAAAGCGACAATGCGGCCCCACTTTGAAGAACCCCGTTCCAGGGATCAGGGACCAGTACAGCTGCCCGACGGACGGCTTTTTCGCCCCCAAAGGAACTCGGTGGATCTCAGGGGCAAACAGCTGAACAAACCGTCACCCCCTTCAGTTGGCGGGATTCTTTTTTTGAAACACCGCCTGACTGCCGAGCAACGTGCCATACCCACCGTCGAGAAGCCAGGATTTTGCCCCGGGACGGCCTTTGAGATACGCATCCCAGAAGGCCGTGGTGCCGACACAAACGAGCTTTTGAAAGACCGCATCGAGGGCGAGCAACTCTGGAGAAGCTCCCATGCGTTCCCGGCCCGAAAAAATGAAGTGATCGCCGCCTTGGAAAATCACAAGACAGGTTTCCGCATGGTTCATGTGATCGAACGGGAGGCGACGATCGGCAGCGGAAGTTTGCGGCAACATCTCGAGGACATCCTCCGTCCCCGTCAGGTGCATGACCGGAATGGTGATCGTGCCATAGGTCTCATCCAATGCCCGCCGGTTGGCCGGCACCGGAGCGCTCATCTGGATGGCGGCTTTGATCCGGGGTTCATCGTAGCGTTTTGACCGGCCCAGCGGAAGCAGGAAAGTTTGGCCAGCCAAGGCAAGCGTGGTGTAGCCGCCGAACGAATGCCCCGCGACCGCGAGGGCCTTCAGATCGAGACGCCCCTTGAGCGGTGACATCTCTTCCCGGTTCAGTTTGCCAATCTCATCGAGGACGAACTGGACATCCGGAGGCCGGTTGAGGGCGTTCGTGAGATTCATCGCGGCCGCCTGGACGGACTTGGCCCGCTCGGCGGGTGGCAGATCTTTCCAAATGCTGTCATCACTGCCGACATGCTGCGGATGAACACTCACGTAACCACAACCGGCCCAATGCCGTCCGAGGTATTCATAGCCGTCCCGGGAACCACCAAGTCCATGGGAGAATACGATGACGGGGAATGGTCCCGCCCCGGACTTTGGGAAATAAATCTTCACCGGCACATCGCGATCACGAGCGGCATCATGCCAGTCCAGCTTTTGCTCGGCGACGTCCATGGACGGTTCCGGTGGCGCGTATTTCAAAGGTTCTTCAGCCCGGAGGCAGAGACTGAAGGCGAAAGCGGTGATGGCAGGTGCCAGGGATCTCAAGTCTATCATGGCTCTGGGGTTGGGACTACGAAAGGCGTTGCAGACGGTCTTGACGGCCCGCAGGGAGGAAAGCGCGGTCTTTTGGCATTGGTTCAGAGATCGCGAAAGATCCACGCCTGCGTCCAATGAAACCATGATCCCCGAAAGGAACGGAGACACTCCAAAATGTTTCGTCAGTGGACATGGGACGGAGAGGTAGCCCTGAAAAGCAGCCATGCAGGTTTAACGCTCCGGCCAGTCT
>JADZAX010000329.1 GCA_020852405.1 Verrucomicrobiales bacterium | reverse complement strand
CAATACAGCGGGATTTTTCGACCTCCAAGCGGACCAACCGCTGGAAGGAGGACAGAATGCCAAGGTAACCGCGAGGTTTGTCCTCGCCATACCGGCGGACCACCTTAAGAACCGTGGCCCCGTCCAACGCTCCCTCTTTGAAGCAAAGACGGAACAGCTGGCGCGCGGTCTTGAGGGCTGCTTTGCCGGATTTCATAGGGTTCCGTAAAAAAATTCAGATTCCGAACACGTCCGGTTCAGAGAGCGATTTGACCGGCCGCCTCTTCATTGATGCGCTTGCGATCTTTTTCATCGAGCACTTTACCCGTAACCTTGCCGGTCGTGTCGACCACCAAACGACCGAACTCGCGCTTCAACTCACCCATCAGCCGTTCATGCTCAAGCTTGGAAGCTTCATGAGCCTTTGCAATGATGTTGGTGGCCTCGTTTACCGCCGACTGGATGCGCTGCTCACGCTGGGCGGAGGCACTGTCGCGGGCATCAGCAATAAGGCGTTCCGCCTCCCTGTTGGCTTCATCAATCATGCCACCGACCCTTTCGTCCGCCTGGGCAAGCTGCTGCTGGATCTTTTTGAGATTTTCCTCACCATCGGCAATGCGGCGCCGACGCTCTTCGAGCATCCCCATAATGGGAGGGAACGCGTATTTGTTGAGAACAAAATATACCACCAAAAAGGTGATGACCTGCGAAAGAAAGGACTGCCACTGGAACCCAAACTGGGCCACGGCATCACCGATTCCACCGGAACTTTCCGCAGCGGCACCGTGAACTTCCACAGCCGCAAGAAGCGGAACCACCGCAAGATTGAATTCTGCCAACAACGCGATCATGTGAAGTCCGGAAAGATAATGGTTAAATGCGTTCGTTCAGAGAAAGGTGCGGCATCCACGGCAGAGCAGTGAACACCGCACCCGATAAGTTGATCACTTCAAGGCCACGATAAGACCGTAAATAGCGACAGCTTCCGCCAACGCCATACCGATAATGCCCACGGTGAGGATTTTGCCGGAAGCCGTGGGGTTGCGACCCACAGCCTGCACCGCCCCGAAGCCGATGAGGCCCAGACCGATACCAGCACCCGCGCCGGCCAGACCGAGCGAGAAGAAGCCGTTGAATTCAGCGAGCATGTTGAAGAGTTCCATGAGTTTTTGTCTTTTTTGGTTTGGTTTTCTTTCTCAGAGCCGTCCACGCAGCATGGCATGGTCCCGACTCCGAAATCCGCAAATGTTCAGTGATGTTCCTCCTCATCGTGGGAAGCTCCCACCTGGATGTAAACCGCACAAAGGAGAGTGAAAACCACCGCCTGAAGCAGGCCGACCAAAATCTCCATAAAATAGAAAGGCAAAGGAAACACCACTCCGCCTATCATGGAAAGCCAGTCCGGAAAACCCAGAATCTCCCCAAGGTGCCCCATGGTATGCAAAAGGGTCTCCCCGGCAAAAATATTCCCCAACAACCGCAGGGACAACGTAACGGGACGGAAGGCAATCGAAATCACCTCAATGACCCCGACAAACAGGAAGACCGGCACCAAGGCCCATTTCATAAACCCTGTAAGCCCACCCTTGGGACCGAACGTATGATCCAGGAACCCCTTCACCCCCACCTCTGAAACCACGATCCAGATCCAGACGATCATGAAGACCGCAGCGAGCGCAAAAGTCATATTGAGATCAGCAGTGGCCGGACGGAGCAACGGATGAAACTCAGCATGCGCATCACTCTCGTCAATTGTCAGGAAGCCACTCCCCTTGCCAAACCCTACCGTCCCCACCCCCGGAATGAGCCCCATCCAGTTCGCCGTGAGGATGAACACGAAAATAGTGAAGAGAATCGGAAACGATTTCGGGGCGAGCTTCGGCCCTACCACACCTTCCACCTGACCATAGAGAAACTCAAAAATGAACTCCAGTAGGTTCTGCTTCCGATTCGGAATGATTGACATGTTGCTCGTCGCCAACTTCACGAAGATGAGCACGACAGCCATCACCACGAACGCGACCAGCATGGAATTCGTAAACCACCCGCTCAAGGGGTCAGGAGCGATGCCACCGGACGCCAAGAACGCATTCAGGCCACTTTGGGTCAGCGTTTGAGCGAAATTCATATTCCAAATTCGTCTCCGGCGTGGAATGATTGGCTCGCATTGTGCTAGCTCCTCTTGGGGCGCTTAGCGCCGACCCAGTGCCGGTGGGACGCGCGAAATAAACAAGCCTCCGAGAAATTCGCAACTTCTATTTGTGAAATTTTTCACAAGCTCCGTATTCGACTCATCACTAGGAACTTGCGGCAGGTTTTCTTCCGCATGACGGAAGGCTCCGAAGACCCCCGGAAACTTCCTCATTCGCACTGCCCGGTTACTTCGGGGTCGTGATGTAAGGAGCCCTCAAATAGTGGGGCTCCAAGGGCACATTCGACCGTTCCTCGAAGCACTCCCGGGAAAGCCGTGCCCATCGCCGGGCCAACCTTCCTGCCGTGGGATATCCCTCTGAAATCCCTGATTCTCTCCGTCTCTCCCAAAGAGTGGCATCCGCCGAAAAAACCGGCCACCCGAAACCGCAAGCCTCGACGATCGCCTCCTTAAGCCCCTGCTCATCGAGCAGGATCGGATCCTCACTCTCGCCTCCTGCCACCACTTTGGCGGCGAAGAAACTTTCGCGACGGGCATCTCCCACCACCAGGCAAGATTCACCTTCCGGAGCGAATGCTTCCAAAGAGGATCCCCCGGCCACGGGCACCCCCAGCGCCACCCCCAGTCCTCCGGCCACTGCAATCGCCACGCGGATTCCGCTGTAAGATCCCGGCCCGGTGCCGACGACCACGCGTTCAAGGCAGCCTCCGCATTCGCGCAAAACCTCACGCAAAGGTCGAAATATCAACGCATTGTGCGAACGCTCAGAGCGGAAACTCTGCTCCCAAACCATGCGACTTTCAGCGGGATCATACAAGGCCACGCTCCCCATGCTGGTGGATGTCTCCAGAGCCAGAATCATCGCCCCGCCTCCTTTCGATCACACTCCGGCAAGGGCATCGTATGCGGTCCGGACACTACGCGCCCACCGGAATCAGAAAGGCAGAAATACCACCACGCCGTTCCCTGCGGGACAGCTTCGGCAAATTTGCCAGCCCACTCCACGACCACCACACCATCCCCGGAATCCACATATTCTTCCCATCCGATTCCCTCCAACTCTCCGATTTCTTCCAATCGATAAAAATCAAAATGATAAACGGGAAATCTCCCCTCTCGATATAAATGGGTCAGCGTGAAGGTGGGACTCGTCACCGTCTCCAAGGAACCCAATCCCGCCACCAGCCCCTTTACAAAGTGGGTTTTCCCCGCCCCCAATGCTCCGTTTAAGGCCAGGATATCTCCGGCTCGCAAGCCGGAAGCGACCCGAGCACCATAAGAAAGCATGGCGGCTTCATCCGGCAGGTGAATCGTCTGAGGCATCATGGAAAGAGAAATCAGTGGGAAAAATGCCCCCATCCATCTGGAATGCGAGCGCATTCCCCCTCCGCATCCAAGAAATGAAACCCCTCGTCGGCAGTGGTGACCCGGCCAATCCTGGACAAGCCGACTCCGGGAAATTTCTCCGACCAGGCAGCCAATAGAGCATCCCCTTCCTCAGTCGGCAGGCAGAAGAGCAATTCGTAATCCTCCCCATCCCCCCAGGCCTCGGCCACACTGCAACCGTCACGACAGGGCAGAGATCCGGTCTCAATGCGGAAACCGACGCCGCCCGCTTGGGCAAGCCGCCTCAAATCCCGCGCCAGACCATCACTCAAGTCCATCATCGCCACGGGGCGGTGCTCATGAACCAGCCAGCGGGCCTCCTCAAGTCGGGGTCGAAAGTGCAGATGATGCCAGGACAGCGTTCTCCCAAGAACTCCGGTGACAAAAATTTCATCCCCGGGTCGGGCCCCGTGACGAAAAACACAACGATCCTTTTCGACCCAACCGGTCAGGGTGATCGAGAGCATGGCCGAATCGGAGCCGGGCGCCGGAGCGGAGGTTTCCCCGCCCACCACGCTGACGCCGTATGCCCGCGCGGCTTTTGCCAGTCCCCTGAACCAAGCCTCAATCTCCGTCACTGGTCGATCCGGAGGCGCCACGAGAGTGACCACCGCGGCCCGGGGAACCCCTCCCATCGCGGCAATGTCGCTGACAGCCCGGCAGAGCGCTTTCCACCCCACACTTTCTCCCGGAGTTCCAGGGAAGAAGTGAACCCCCTCAACCACACAATCCGTTTTGAGCAATTCCCAGAGGTCCGGATCTGGCGATTCCAAGACAGCGCAGTCATCCCCCGCACCAGCGATGACATCACCACCCAAAGGAAGATCATGAATCAACCGCGCCACCAAGGCATCTTCACCGAGGTCTCTAAGGGTAGGTGTGCTCAAGCGGGCATTGTCACCGCCCATCGCTCAGGTTTCAATCAAGAACTCCCCCACCAGTCCCTCCTGGT
>JADZAX010000328.1 GCA_020852405.1 Verrucomicrobiales bacterium | reverse complement strand
TTTCCGGTCCGATTCATGGCCTGGTTCATTCGACCCACCGCGAGCAGTAGCGAGCCCGGAAAAATGTGTTTTTGAATGAAATCGGTTCCCCGTTTTAAATCGTCGTGATCACAATCCGGAACGGTGATCATTTGCACCCCCAGGAGGCCTTGGGGTTTGAGAAGCTCGTGGCATTTTCGGGTCCAGGTTTCAAGGAACCGGTCCCCCACCGCTTCCAGCATTTCAATGGAGGCGACTTTGTCAAATTGCCCCTCGATGTCGCGGTAATCCTGGAGCCGGATTTCAATACGATCCTCCAGACCGGCGTCCCGAACCCGACGGCTGGCTTCCTGATATTGGGCCTCGGAGATGGTCACCGCCGTGACCCGGCAGCCGAAATGCCGTGCTGCGTGCAAACTGAATCCACCCCATCCACAGCCGATTTCGAGGACATGGTCATCCGGACGCAGATGCAGTTTTTCACAGAGAGACTGGTATTTTGAAGCCTGGGCCTCTTCCAGGCTCTGATCCGGCCGGGTGTATCGGGCGCTGGAATAGGTCATGGTTGGGTCCAGCCAGAGCCGGTAGAAATCATTCCCAAGATCGTAATGCTCCGCGATATTGCGTCGGCTGATCCGTTTGGAATTGGGGCGCAGGAGGTGCCCGATCCGGTTCACGAGTTGAAGGAATCCAACCCGCTTCAGCCGTGAGGAATTTCCAGCCAGGCGGGCATCGGCATGAAGATTCAGGATGAACCATTCGATGACCGCGCGGAGATCGGGAGTATCCCATTCGCCATCCATCCAGCTCTCGCCCAAACCAATGCCGGAATAGAGGGCGCACCGCTTGAAGAATGCTTCGTTCCGGACCGTGATCTGCGCCTGAGGACCATCGGCTTGGCAGCCAAAAACCTCACTCTTGCCTTCAGGGAGATCCATCCTCAATCGACCACAGGAAAAGCTCCGCAGCACCTTAAACAAGGGATACCGATAGAGAGAGGGTTTGGGGGTGGTGACGGGCAGCGCCGCCAGATCCCGGGCAGTGATGTCTTCGGTGGCATTCATGGCTTGGGTGGTTTGGTGAGGGATTGATGGGGCCGTTGCAGCCCGGTTTGCAGATCGCGGTCGGCACTTTTGGAGAACACGGTCAGGCCTTTCATCCAGAGCTTGAAGGCCTGCCAATGGATCTTGAAAATGATCTGGAGGGTCAACAGCGGAAACCGGATCGCATACCAAGCCAGACGGGCGTCGGTCAGGGCCTTTCGTTCACCGCGGATCCAACTGAGCAGGATCGGCTCACCAGCCTCCACATCATCAATGTGAATTTCAATCCGATCTCCGGGAAAGCGGATCCGGAAATCAAATTCCGTCTCGAGGGACGTGAACGGGGAGACATAAAAGTGTTTCGGAACCCTGAGATGAAAAAAGCCCGGCGACTCCGCAGAAGCAATCAGCCAAGATTTCAATTCACGGTAGGTGTTGCAGACTTCCACCACGGCCTGGAGGGGCAATCCATTCGAATCAAGAATGAAGTAGAAGCAGACGGGATTGAAAATGTATCCCAAAACACGCGGCAGAGTCACAAGACGGATTCCGGCTCCCGGGGATAATGGATGACCCTGCTCAGCCAACCAAGCTTCGAGGTTTGATCTCAGACCGGCCCTGCCGATATCGAGATGATCCGCATCCCGGAAGGCATACACATTGAAGGCATTGTGACTGAAGAGCCGGGATCGCTTCTGCAGTTCGGGAAGCTCGTCCAGATCAAGATCGAAGTAAAACAATCGATACCGGAACGAGTGCGGCTTCGGTTTGAGCCGTTGATGATAGACCTCGCAGTCGTAAAGGCAGGATTTCAACGAAGCGTCCATGGATCCCCTCCCAGTAGTTGTCCGCACAGATTGACCGAGGAAAGCAAGGCATCCTCGTGGAATCCGTATCGGAAATAACTGCCGCAAAAGTAGGTGCCGGTGTCGCCCCCGGCCGCGTTGAGCCCCGGGAGGCGACATTGTGCTTCCCGGGCCGCCAAATCGAAGAGTGGGTGCTCGTATTCAAGGCGTCGCTTCACTGCTTCTTGCGGCACTTTCCCCCTGGAGTTGAGAGAAACAAAATAGTTCTCCCGGTCCGAGACTCCCTGCAGGCTGTTCATCCAGTAATGGGTGGTCGTTTCAGTGTGGCCTGCTCCATTCACAGTGGATCGATAGTTCCAAGAAGCCCAACACCGCCGTTTCCCGGGCATGAAACGGGGATCCTTGTGGACATCCACTTGATTGCCCTGATACCGGAAATGTTGCAGAAGGTCGGTCTCCAGGGGAGTCCGGTCCAGCAGCATTCGGAAGGCTTGATCTCCGTGCGCAGCAATGATGACAGCATCAAACGCTTCTTCCCCTCGATCTGAGATCACGACCACTCCCTGCCCGGGTTTTCTCTCGATCCCACGGACCGGCGTTTCCAGCAGGATCCGATCCTGGAAAGGTTCGGTCAATTTTTCCACATAGGAACGGGAGCCTCCGGTCACGGTTCTCCAAGGGTGCTGAGTGTCGAGGCCGAGAAACCCATGGTTGTGCCAGAAACGCAGCAGGGTCAAGGCGGGGAAATCCGCGATCAACTCCGGCGGCGTCGACCAAACGGCCGAAGCCATGGGAGCCAGATAACGGTCAAAAAAATCCTGACCATAGCCGCGGGAAATCACGTAATCACCGAGACTCATCTTCTCCCACTGGGGTTCGTTCAAAGCAGCCACGGACTCGCGGTTGAACCGGTTCAACTGGAATAGAAACCGCCAGTGGCGGAAGTTGAGCAAATTTCGCCGTTGCCCAAAAAGAGTGTTTATCCCGGAACCATTCCACTCAACACCACTGGGGCCGTGATGGACGCTGAAGGACATCGAAGTAGGCTCGGTGGCCACTCCCAACTCCTTGAACAATCGGGTCAAATGTGGGTAGGTCACTTCATTGTAAACCATGAAGCCAGTGTCTAAGGAAACCTTTTGATCCCCTTCTGGAATAGTGATCGTATGGCTGTGCCCCCCGGCGCGGGAGTTCGCCTCAAAGAGCGTCAGATCATGCCTGCGGTGCAGGAAATGGGCACACACTAGGCCGGCAATACCTGTGCCTACGATTGCGATGCGCTTGTGCGAGGGATCAATCATGATGCGCCTCCTTGTAGATGGATGCCGGAACGGGACGGAGATCCCACACCCATCCCAGCCAGGAAAGCAACTTCAGTCCATAATAGGACAGGTCGATTTCCCACCAATAAAACCCCTGCCGGGCGGAATGGGCATAGCGGTGATGGTTGTTGTGCCAACCCTCACCAAGCGTCAGGAGAGCCAGAAACAGGCTGTTGCGGCTGTCGTCTGTGGTTTCAAATCTCCGGGATCCCATTTTGTGCGCCAGGGAGTTGATGCAGAGAGTGGCATGCAACAACACCACGGTGCTGACAAAAAATCCCCAGATAAAAACCTGGCCTACCGAGGCGCCCCATTCAGGGGCCAAATGCGCCACCAAAGTGCCGATCAAGAGCAGGATTACCCCATAGAAAATAGGCCCCACGTAATCATATTTGTCGAGGAATCGAAGTTCCGGATATTTCGCCAGATCAGGAATGCGGGAGAAATCCGTGGGAACATTGTTCGGATCCGTCAGCCATCCGAGATGGGACCAATACAGCCCATGCCTTGCTGGAGAATGTTTGTCCGTGACTTCGTCGGCATGAAGATGGTGGTGGCGGTGGGTGGCGGCCCACCAGAGCGCGCCCCGTTGCATCGAAGTGTTCCCCAGCAGGGCAAAGACGAACTGCATGAACCGGGAGGTCCGAAAGGCCCGATGGGAAAAATACCGGTGGTAAAAAGCGGTGATGGCGAACATCCGCAACCCATAGAAAGCAGCCGCCAGGCCTACCGAAAACCAGCTCCAGCCAACCCAGAGCAGTCCCAGACACCCCAAGTGCAGGAAAACATAGGGCGCCATCAGCAGAGCTCGAGTTTTCCGGGGCTGGGCTGATTCGGATTCGACAAGGAAAGATGGCAGGTCACAAGGATCTTTGGGCACGCCAGTCTTCCGAACCCGGCCCGGTTTGGGATTCAAAAAAATTCAATTCCGGTGAGACTCATCTCTCTTCCATTGGGACCGAATTAGACGGAACCGCCCCGCAGCCTCACTTCCATCAGGTGGTCGTCCATGAAATAACCTCCTCCAATGTCGCTGCAGATGTCTTCCAGGATCTCGAATCCCGCTTTACGATAGGCACGGACAGCGCGTTCATTGTGCCGGTTGACTCGTAATCGGAGAGATTCCCCTCCAGCGCCCGCCACCAAGGTGATTACTTCCTGGATCAAAAGCTGTCCGATTCCGAGGCCTTGGAACTGTGGTTGGAGATACAATTTGTGAAGCCAGGCGGGCAATGCATTGCCGGCGCCCAATGAGAAGGCCGCAAAACCAATCCACTTACCCTGCCACAGCGCTTTCAGATAAACCGTCCCCTC
>JADZAX010000327.1 GCA_020852405.1 Verrucomicrobiales bacterium | reverse complement strand
GTCCACTTTGGCAAAGATGCGCACCCGGTAGTAACCGTCCTGCGTCACGAGGTCGTCGAGCTTGCACTGCTCCACCGCGCCGAATTCCGCGGTCTCCGGCTCATACGTCGGCCAGCCCTGCTCCAGATCAATGCCGTCCGGCTTCAACACGCGGCCCAGCGGCTCGCCTTGGTTCTTTCCATTTGTCACCCCTTCGCTGCGGTTGCGGGGACTCTGCTCCGCCTCGACGATGATTTTGGTGACTTTCTCCTGCGCCTTGGGCAGTTCTTCCGTCGGGTAAGGCCCATCCACCTTGATCCAGTCCACAAACAAATGCGGCGCGGACTTCGGGTCGCGGTCCGGATGGTAAATTTCCACGGGTCCGTCGAATTTCGCCGCCTCGGCCATGTGTCTGGCCAATTCCTCGCGCAGCGACGCGATCTCGGCTTCCGGCTTCTTCTCCGCGATGGCTTTCTCGATTCTGCTGCGGGTGCCGTTGACGCTCGCGAAGTGCTTGTCTTTCTCCGGGTTCGACTTGATGAGGTCGTAAACCGGATTCCACATCGGCACCAAGGTGTGCTTCATGCCATCGACCCCCGCACGCAGGAACACCATCTTTTCGGCGACGGCGGGCTTCTTCATGGGCGCGGTGATGGTGATTTCGAAGTCCGTGCTCACCGGAGTGTTCCGCAAATACTCAAAGCGGATGCGGACCGGCTCCCCACGAGCGCCTTTGTCGGCACCACCCATCACACGCACCCGGTAGTAGCCGTCACTTTTGACAATACTGTCGAGGTTTGGCACGAGCCAGGCCATGCCCTTCCAGACCGTGTTTTCTTTGCCCCGCCACAACTCATGGCCATGGGTCCAAATGACACCATCGCCCTTCTTCTCGAGCGCGGCGGGCCCGGCGGGCACCAGCTTGTCCTTCACTCCCGAAAGTTCGGCGTAGGACACCTTGGTCTTCGGATTGTCGGCATTCTTTTCCGCTTCCCACACGATCTCCTCCGTGCGCGGAGGCCCGCCATCCACGATGGCTTTGGTGGCGATCTTTTCCGCCACCAGCAGCGCACGCTCCATTTGAGTCTGGTCAAAGAACAAACCCACTCCCAGACGGTCGAATCCTTCCGACTTTCCATCGCCTGGCAGATCCTCGATCAGCGGCCGCACGAAGTTTTCATCGAGATGGAGCAGATCCCGGACCGTGTTCGCATACTCGTCCCGATTGAGCCGCCTCATCGGGGTCTGACCACCGGCATTCTTGGCGGCCAGATCGGCCTCTCGCAGCTTCGCGTTGATCCACTCGACCACGGCTGTCTGGAGTTTCAGATCCGGACGACGCTCGTCATCCGGCGGCATCTCGCCGGCATTGATGCGGTCAAACACTTCCTTCCAATGGTCCACCATGCGCGGCACCGCGAGATCGGCGCTAAGATGGTCGCTGCGGAAGCCCGCCTTGGCCTTTTTGGCGTCGTGGCAGGTGTGGCAGTGCTGTTTCAGGAATGGCTCCACCGACTGCTCAAAACCGGCATCCGAAGCGGCCAAGTCCTGGAATGCGATCAAGGACAGAGCATGGAGAAGACAACGAAACCGGTTCATAATCCGCTGGTCCGAGGTCATGGGTTACCGGCTTTCACCACCCGGTTGATGCCGTTGGCAGGGAGTTCATTGGCATTTTCCCAGATCCGGCCATCCGGACTCCAGGTCATCTTGCCGGGCCAGCCCGATCCGATGAACCGTTTTCCATCACTCCAAAGGGGATTTCCTTTGGGAGTCATGGTCCCGGATTTCCAGTGAACCGCATCGGTAGAGGACCAGACCGAGGTGTTGTTTCCGGCGAGGAGCAGCGCACCGGCGTTGACCAACCACCCCACCGTGACATCGCCCGGAAGAGCGACCGTCGTCCATTCGATGCCGTCCTTGCTGCGGATAAGACCTGCCTGGCTATTTCCCGTCATCATGACAAAGTGTCCACCCCCAAAAACGATCCGCCCCTGCCCTGGCAGGTCATTGCGCTCACTGGTGATCTTTTCACCATCGGGGGTGACGACGGCCCAACTGATTCCCCCGTTGCCGCCCCCGTTACCGGTCAGGACGAATACGCCATTGCCGTGAGCCCCGCCCCGGAAGTGGGTGTAGCCTTTCGCGGCGATCTTCGCGCCTTCATTCCAGGTCACGGCATCGGTGGACCACATGAGTTTCCCGCTGGGATAGGAGGAGGTGCCAACGACAAATCGTTCCGCACCATAAACGATGGGATTGATGCGGGCTTTGTCCCGGTGCGTCTCGGTCCAGTCACGGCCGTCCTTGGAGACCAGAATGTGACCCGCGCCGTCGTTTCCGCCGCCGCCACCGCCCACCACGACGAACTGGTCCATCGCCCAGACCACCGACATCAGATTGTTGCCGTCATCTTTGCCCGGCTGGGCCCATTCGGCGGTGATCTCCCAGGTTTTGCCGTCGTTCGAAATCATGCGGCGGCCACCGTATCCAACCGCGAGACAGAGATCCGTGGCCCAGGCACCATCCGAAAGACTGCAGAGCAACAACAGGCAAAGGAACTTC
>JADZAX010000326.1 GCA_020852405.1 Verrucomicrobiales bacterium | reverse complement strand
TGGGCCGCCGCATCCCGTTTCTCAAACCGGGCCCCCACTGACTCGATCCATTCCTGATCCGGCAGGGCATAGGGCCGGAAGGTTTCCAGGGTCCCTTCGTATTCGTTGTGGAACAGAGCCCGGGCCAAACCGAGGTCGGCCGCCTTGGTGGAGTCGATCAGGCTCGCACTGTCGTTGGCGCTCATCTGGAAAAGGACCCGTTTTTCAAATTCCCCCAGCGCTTTTCGGCCGAGAAACCGTGTCAGGTTTCCGTAACTGTCCACCGAGGCGATGACATGAATGCCCACGGCGGATCCTTCGGTCAGCAGTCGTTGGAATTCCTTGGCGGGATCCGCTTCGACCGGCTCATCGAATCCTCCGGAAGAAAATCCGAAGTCGTCTTCGTGGCGGAGTTTTTTGAAACGCTGCACCCCGTGAACAAGGAGAAATAGCGGAGGCGCGGTGGCGGCCGCGCCTTCATCGCCAAGGCGGCGGTCCATCTCTCCGGTCAGCTCCGCCAAGCCTGCTCCCATCGTTCCCGCCGGCAGGCGGGTGGATTCCTGGGGAAGGATTTCTAGTATCCGGTCCAGATACGTGCGGGGAAGGCTTTCCGGGGGGCTGGCGTCGAGCAGCAGGAACCGGGATCCTCGGGCGGGCATCTGCGCCGCCAAAGCGATCATGGCTGCGCTGAACATGGCCAGGATGGCCTCGTCGCGTTGACCGACGATGAGAAGATTGTTCCCGCTTTGGCGGTCAAAACTGACCTCGGTCGGGCCTTTGATCGCATTAGGAGATCCGAGCCAGAGCCGCAACGGGCTCACGGGTTCGGCGGGGAGAGGAGTGTCGAGCCAGTGAGCCAGACGGTCATTGTCCGTGATGTCACCCGGGACATTGCCTTCAAACACGACCGGTCCGGGCCAACGGCGGCCCTCCTGTCTGTCTTTTGCGATTTTCAGCACGTCGTCGAGTCGTGCATCGCGCTCATCGTCCGGAAGCCAGACGGTTTGGAACGGACTGTTCCCCTCGATGGTCCCCGAGGTGTCGTTGTAAATGCCTTCGCCCGGACGGGAGAGGAGACGCGGCGCGGGATTGCTGTCGTCCATGATCAGGTAGGCGTCGGCCTCGTTGCACTGGAGGGCGATGCGGACCACCATTTGTCCTAGGGTGGCGCGGGCCAAGGTGTAGGCGCCGCCGAGGGTTTGGGAGCCGAGCAGGACATGGATACCGAAAGCCCGGCCCTGTCGCACGATCCGGTCCAGGAGCAACGACGCACTCTGGGCAATGCCATCCTCCTCGGTGAAAAATTCTTGGAATTCATCGATCATCAGGAGCGTCCGGGGCATCGGCTCCCGGCCCGGGGTGCGCCGGTAGCCCGCCACATCCTGCACCCCAAGATTCCGGAAAATCTCTCCCCGTCGGCGCAGCTCTTCATCCAGCCGTTCGAGGACACTGAGCCCGAATTCGCGGTCACTCTCGATCGCCACCACCCGCGCGTGGGGAAGTCGGTGGGTCGCGTAGCACTTGAATTCGACGCCTTTCTTGAAATCAACGAGATAGAACTCCACCTCATCGGGCGAATACCAGAGGGCGAGGTTGGTGGCGATGATGTGGAAGAGGGTGGATTTCCCCGAGCCCGTTTTCCCGGCAATGAGCGCGTGCTGCCGTGTCGCCTTGCCGAGGGCGAGGTATTGCAGCTTGGTTGCGCCGCTCCGGCCGATGGGAACGCGCAGTTCCGCCGAGCTCTCGAGTGACCACATGTCAGCGTGCGAGGGCGCCACGTGGGAGAAGGGCACTTCCACCCGGTCGCTGTCGGCACAGGCTTTGCCGACCCTCTGCACCAGAGCGGTCGCGGAGGCCGGGGTGGGGGGCGCTTCAAGGCGGACGGTGGCCCCGGTGAGTCGGTGGCCAGCCACGGCGACTCCCCGGGACCCGAGGGAGATGACCAAGGACGACTTGAGGAAATCCTCCGCCGGAAGGTCCGCCGGTTGGGGGCGGCGGCGGTCCCAGTGGATGAGGGTGAAGACCCCGCAGCGGGCTCCGCTGGTGGCAATGCTGAGCAGCTTACGGGCCGCGGCATCGCTGAAGCCGGCGGGGAAATCGGCGACCACCAAAAAGCGGTATTTCTCGGCGATGTTGCCCGCCATTTCGTTGTATTCCGTGATGGTTTCGAACTCATTGCGGAGATACATCTGGATGACCTTCTCCATGTGTTCGGTCAGTTCGGCGAGGCGTTTTTCAATCTGGTCGGGTTGCGTCCAAATGCGTCCATGGATGAGGTGGTCCGCATGGTCGGCGAGATGCATGGCTCCAGCGAAGTTCTCACCGAGTCCCACGGGATCAAGTATGGTGAAGGCGGCGCGACCGGGCGGCGAACTCGTCAGGAGACGGAGGAGGACCTGGTTCAAGGCCGCCACGGCCTGTTCCTGACCGCTGCCTTCGGTCTCCAGGATGAGTGATCCGTGACTGGGATAGGTCAGCAGGAGGGGCACCGTGAATTGTTGGGGAAAAGGCAGGACCATGCCTGCTGATGCGGGCAGTGGACCACACAAGGCGGGGACATCGACGTCCAATGCTCCGACCGGAGCGGCATTGGCGAAGGTTGTGGGCGGTTGCCAGGTGTCCGCGCTGAGGTTGGCCCAGTCGGGAAAATGTTGCTCTGCGGCGTCAGCGAGAGAGCCGAATTGCTGTCCCAAAAGCCCCATCGTTTCCGTCCACTCGGCTTCCAGACGCTCCCGCGTGGTCTGCGTTTCCAAGTTAATGCGCTCAGATTCTCCGGCCAGAGAGGCCGCGACGGCGAGACGTTCTTTTTCGGCTTCTGCTTCCCGCTGCGCGCTTTGTGCTTCCAACCAGCGGGAGACGGAATCGAGACGCGATGCCAGGAGGGTCTGCCGTGTGGCCTCGGCGCGGTCGAGTTGCCGGTCGATTTGCTCGAGTCGTTCTTCCCGGCTCTCGGCTGTGGATTGGGTCGAGCCCTTCCAGGTGCTGTCCAGACGGGCCACCGTATCCTGGTGGGCCGAGAGCAACCGTTGCTGTTCTTCCTCCAGCCATCGGGCGTTGGCCGCTTCCGCCGCGAGGCACCGGTGAAAGGCTTCGCGCCAATCCCGGGTGAACTCCCGGGCCGGTTTTGCGATGGCACTCCGGATGACGAGAAAGAATCCCAAGCCAAGGAGAAACGTGCCCGCGAAGGAAGCGACGGCGATTCTGATCGCTTGGTCAGCAGGTCCGGTATTGCTCAGATAAAACCAAAGGGCTCCATGGATGAGCAGGAGGAAAGTTGCCAGCAGGGGGAATGGCAGGACGCCGAAGAAGCGGGCTCCGGTCGTTTTCTGTAGTTTGTTATGGGAATCCTCAATAGCCGGTTGGCGGTTCCCGAGGGCTTCCAGATCAGAGGCATTGACCTTGCCCGCCGGAGCCCCGGCATCTTCGGGAGCGGGGGGTTTGCGGGCCAGGAGGAGCGGTTTCAGAAAGGCCGGAAAACCCCGCAGGGTGCGTTTGGCGCCTCCATGGAACTGTTCCAGGTGGTGGCGGATCATGGCCAAGGCTTCGGCCGATTGATCATGGTGCGCCATCGCCGCCTGGAGAGAGGCATCCTTGCTTCTCTCGAGATGGATGCGTTCACGCTGCAGATCATAACGGCGCAAGGTTTCGGATTCGCCGAGATGGCGGATCGCGTGCTGGCGGCTGGCGAGGTGGGCCTTGCGGAGCCGCTCAATCCGTCCCTCAAAATGAGCTCGGAAGGATTCCTGCTGCCCTTCCGCAAGGGATTGCAAACCTGCGAGGGATGATTCCAATGAATCGTCGATCTTCTTGAGACGGGTCGTCCGGTCATTTTCCGACTGATGCAGCCGGAGCCGCAGGGTGGCATCCAGACGGTCGTCTCGGCTTTTGAATTCCGCGACTTTCGTCTGCAACGTTTCGACCCAGGAAAGGGCGGTCCGGGCATCGGCAAAGGGCATAGGGGAAGAGGGCAAGAGGATGGGAAAGGGGGGGAATGGTTGCCTCATTCACAGGCTTTGCGGACTTTGGCGAGGAATTTGTCGAGGTCATCCAGCATGGGGAGGGCCGTGCTCACCGTGCTGAGGATGTCTTCGATATAATCCTGCTGGAATTCGCGGGCTTTGTCATCCCTCCAGGATTCACGGGTGACCTGCCACTGACGATGCAGGTCCCGGGTCGAGGCCTCGATGCGGGCCCGGCATCCGTTCAGGCTCATGGCAGGGGATTCTCGGACGGAGGTTGTGGTTCGTCCCCGGATGTGGGTCTGGTCAGAGCAGGTCCCGTCCCGGAGTAATCGGAGAGAGTTTCCATGAGGCGGGAGAGGTGGGCCACCGCGAGGGGGAGGCGCCGTTCCAGAACGCTCTCCAACTTTCCAAGCGGCTTCATCAGCGGAGCCACGGCGGTTTCGAGCTGCTGCGTCCACTTGGCGACAATTTTCAGCTTTTCTTCGGCCTCCCGGACCTCCCGGCGCGCCCGGTTGACCGCCGCATTTTCCGCGGAAATGTTGTCTTTCATCACGGACAGGCGGGCTCCGAAATATTGCTGCTCCGCAGCTTCCAACCTGACCCTGCGGCGTCGTAGTTCGTTCTGCCAGTGCATCCGTCCTTCGCCCTGGAGCCAGAGGCGGAGGCGGTTCACCTCCTCGCCGACCTCGTGCAGCGCGGGAGCCGCCTTGTCATGGTAAACCACGAGGCTCGCCCGGAACCGGTCGATGGCTTCGATAGAGGATATGTTGGCCTGTTCTGCCATCCTTGAAACACAGAGAACACTCAGCGCTGCCCGAGGTAGTCCTCGATGCGCTGCGCTTTTCGGAGCAGCAGAGTGCTGTGCTGGTTGGAGGCTTCGAGGAACTTTTTGAGCGCCTTGGTGGCCTGGTTGAACTCCTCCGCGAATTTGAGATGCTCCTGGTCCTGCCAGGATTCCCCCAAGGCGTTGAAACGGGCGTGCAGGGACGCGGTGCGGTTCTGCAGGTCCTGGTTGAAGCGCTTCAGTTCTTCCGCGAATCGCCGGACCTCCTCCGGATCCATGATGGCTTGGGCCATGGCAGTCTGTCCTTTCTGGGTGGGATGGCTGGGTCCCGGGACACGGCGGAGTTGCCGGGCGGGGAACCCGGATGGAAGGTAAAACAAATCCTGCTGTGGGAAAAGACAAATCGGCGGGGACGGGAGACGTCCTCCAGGCCGAATCTCATTTCGCATTGAGCCTCAAATAGGCAAAGAGATCTCTCAGTTGCTGATCGTCCATGCCGATCAGGAGTCCCTCCGGCATCAGGGACACCGGGATGGCTTCCAACGACGCCAGGTCGGCCCGGTTCAGCACCGTGGTCTGGCCTGCGGGATCCCTCAAGGTCACCGTTTGGGGCTCCTGGGCGGCCACCATCCCCATGACCTTCCGTCCGTCTTTGGCGGTGGCGACGAAAGAATTGAACCCTTCCCGGATTTCCAGGCTGGGATCGAGCATCGCGGGGAGCCAGAAGTCAAGGT
>JADZAX010000325.1 GCA_020852405.1 Verrucomicrobiales bacterium | reverse complement strand
GTCCTCCCGGCGATCTATCCCAACATCGAGAACAAGAAGGAATTGACGCTGAAACTGTTGGATATCCAACGAGAGACTCTGGCAGCTGAACATGCTTTTCTAGACTAAGCCCGAAGAACGACGGGATGAGGTACTTAAAAAAATGTTTGACGTTTTCGATGCGAGTGGTTTTTAATGGACGAAGGAACCCCGTCATCATGAGATACCCACCCACGATCATGACCCAACACAAACAACTAACGCCATTCCTGTGCATCCTCGTTTTTCAGATCCTTTGTGCCGCTCCGGGCGGCTCCGCCTTCGGCCAGGGATGCGTCGCCGTGCGCGGAGGGGGAGGCATTCCCATCGCCTCGGGCAACGCCCTGCACCAGGCCAGTTATCTTGACACCGGCGACACGATTTACAGCTTCAGCTACCGCTGGTTGCACTCGGACCGTCATTACGTGGGCGATGTGGAGCAGCCGCAACGCCAGGCGGAGCATACCCAGGTAGTCAATGATTCGCACTTCGTGGACCTGAGTTTTACCTACGTTTTGAATCCTCGGTTCAGTCTGGGGCTCATCGTGCCTATGGTCTACTCCGACCGTTCTTCACTCTATGAGCACGACCGGGTGCACCGGCATTCCTCGCAGGCTTTCGGCATCGGGGACATCCGGTTGGCTGGCTACGGCTGGCTCTTCACGCCCGCCGCGGAGCGTCGCGGCAATGCCCTCGTCGGTCTTGGCCTGAAAACGCCCACTGGCGACTATCGGGCGGACGACGTTTTCCAGAGTCCGACAGGTCCAGTGCGCCGTATGGTGGACCAATCGATCCAGCCCGGCGATGGCGGCTGGGGATTCACCGTGGAAGCCTTTGTCTACCACCGACTGACTGACGGACTCACCGCCTACGCTCAGGGCTTCTACCTTTTCAATCCCGGTGATACCAATGGCGTCAGCACGGCGACGTCCTTCCCGAGACGGAATCCCTACGAGCAGATCATGTCGATCCCCGACCAGTACTCCGCGAGGGGCGGTCTGGTGCAGGATTTGGGGCACGGATTCTCTGTCGGCCTGGGAGGCAGGATCGACGGCGTGCCGGTCCGCGATCTGCTGGGAGACAGCAACGGCTTCCGGCGCCCTGGTTTCTCCCTGTTTTTGGAACCGGGGGTCTACTGGGCCAAAGAAGCCTGGACGGCGAGCCTGACGGTGCCTGTGGCGGTTTACCGGAATCGCCAGCGTAGTGTCGCCGACCGGCGCCTGTCACAGGACACGGGCGAATTCGTCCACGGGGATGCCGCCTTCGCCGATTTCCTCGTGACGGCAAGTTTGTCGCGAACCTTTTGAAAGCCGAAGGGCTCCAACGAACAAGGGCACCTCAGCCCCTTCAATTCGACCGGGAATTCTGGCGTAAACGCCCGCACTTTGGGAGTGCGGTCCGCTAACTGCACACTTATGAACTGCCCTTTCGCAACGGAAGTGAGGTTGACTTTGGCAAATAGGAAATTTCGATCCTGAAATCGCCCCTCTTGTCCTTTCGTAGTCAGGGAATTGGGAGCCGGTGGTGTTTACACTTCGCTGATCAAGGCGCTGGGACCAACACGCAGCGAAAGCCGTCACAGCGCCAGCGGCGGTCGGCGGTCTGTTTGCCTCTGTAGGAGGAGAGCAGGGGGGCGCGTGCGCTGCTCCCCCATGAGGCCCCGCGCAGGACGTGCAGTTTCTTCTCGCTGTTGAACCAGTCCTCGCACCATTCCCACACGTTGCCTCCCAGGTCGTAGATTCCGAGTTCATTTGGCGGAAAGCTCATCACTGGGGAGGTCAACGCAAAACCATCGGCATAGCCTTCCATCGTTTTCTCTGACTTGCTGAGTTTCCTGCAATCTTCCTCCGCATAGTTTCCCGCTCCTTTGATGGGCGGCCATTGCCGGCCCCACGGATACACGTCTTGGAGCTGTGCACTAAGGCTTTCCGGTGTGGCTCCAGAGGCGGATTCATCTTCGCCGATGCCCACGGCGACGCTCCATTCACGATCCGTGGGCAGGCGATAGGTGCGCCCTTCTTTTCGGCCCAGCCATTCACAGAATGCCTTGGCATCGTCCCAACTCACGTTCACCACAGGCTCATCATCGCCAGCGCCTACGAGTGTCCCCTCAAAGACCACGTGATTCCATGAAGCATCGGCACTCGGGTTGGTCGTGGCATACGCGGCGTAATCGGCACGGCGCGTTTCGTGGAGGCACATCGATATCTCCGTTCCCGGCACGGGGACGAACTTCATCCCGAGGCTGTTGGTGAACGTTGTGTGTTTCGCGGCACTTGAAGCCGTGGTGTGATTCGGCAAAGCGCCGGGCACCCTTTTGAAATCGAAGTTCTCCACCGCCTCGGCGGCGAGAGTGGAGAGACGATGGTGCAACTGATAAACGAAGGGGCGAGTGTCACCCACGCCGCCACCATAGCGGTTGCAGAGGAAGATCACGAAGGTCCTCGAGAAGGGATCAATCCAGAGCATCTGCCCCGTGTAACCCGTGTGGCCATAACCGCCGACGGGAAACAACGCGCCGCGACTCTGGGTAAAGTCGTGCGGCGGCGTGCGGTAGGGTGTGTCGATGTCCCAGCCAAGGGCGCGCCGGGTGGGTAGGTTTTTGGCGACGGGACTGCGCAGGCCGGGCGGGCTTTGCACGCTGGTCATGAGCTTGACTGTCTCAGGTTTGAAGACGCGCACGCCGTCGAGTGTGCCGAGGTTGAGCATCATGCGCGCAAATCGTGCGAGATCCGTCGTGGTGGTGAAAAGGGAAGCGTGGCCCGCGACTCCCCCCATGTGCCGGGCAACGGTGTCGTTCACCAGTCCTCGTTCGGCGGTGTCGGTGGGTGCCACGCGCCTCAACGTGTCGCCGGAAGGGCGGAACTGGGTGTCCTTCATCTTCAGCGGGCGGAAGATTTCTGCGTTGCAGAAGTCGGAGAACTCCCGTCCCGTCGCATGCTCGATCACCATGCCCAGGACCATTGCGCCCACGCTGCTATAGGAAAAGGCCGTGCCCGGCTCGAACATCGGTTTCTCGCGACAGGCCTGCGCATAAGCCTCTTGGCGATTGCTGCTGAACGGAGGCTTGGTTCCATTCAGGTTCACTTGCAAACCGGAAGTGTGCATCAGCAGATGACGGATCGTAATCTTCTCGCGACCGTCGCCCGTGAACTCGGCGAGGTGCTGTGACACGGGATCATCGAGCCCCACTTGACCGCGCTCTACGCACAGCATGACGGCACTTGCGGTGGCGATGACTTTGGTGATGGAGGCCATGTCGAAGATCGTGTCCTCGGTCATTGGTTCGACTGCGGGTTTGGGCGCACGGCTTCCGAACGCCTTGTGATACGAGACGCCATCGCGCTCCACCCACAGCGCCGCGCCGACGAGTTTTCTATCGGTGACCGCCTGAACGATCTCGGCGTCGAGCGCGGCTAACTTTTCTGGATGGAAGCTTTCATCAATGGCGGCATAGGCCGGAACTTGCGCAAAAAGCGCCGCGATGAGGAATGGTAGAAGGAGGTGTTTCATGGCTTCATTGGGTTGATTCAGTCGCCGGACGAACCCTCCAGAACAGTTCCTCCGGCTTCATATAGGTAGCCGCGAGTTGATCATGAACCGGCGAAGTTCCCTGCTGATGATCCACGAGCGCGGCTTGTTTGGTTTCCGCCTGCGACTTGCTCAGTTTGAGACGACGGTCGGGCGGTTGAATCGGTGGCGCGCCGTGGACGACGTAGGTGAAGAAATCGCCCTGAAAGTTGGCGTCCCTCACGGCATCACGGACAAACCAAAAGGCGGCGCGGTGATCGCCATGGGTGTCGCCTTCATGGGTGACATAGATTTCCTTTGGCTGGCGTTCGCGAATGATCTCCACGAGATCGCCTATCAAACTCGCCTTGAGATAGGGCGCAGGTTTGCCATGAACCAGAGAGTGATAATCCGGCACGGTCACGCCATACGTCTCGCTCTTTCGCGTGAACAGCTGCACGAACGGCGCGCTGCTGTTCCTCGTGTAGAGGCTCTCGATACCTGAATCGGGATAACCGAGAAAAGTCAGATCTTCCTTCGGCAACCCCAGCCTCGCCATCGCGCGGACGGAGTGCGACTGGCGAAGCGCGCCAGCCTTGAGAAAATCAGCGGGACCCACTTCCATTTTGTCCTTCTGGCCAACCACCGCCGCGATGGCAGGATAGCCGTCGCCGCTCGTGATCACGACCACTCCCACTCGTCGATGTTCTGCCAGTGCTCGAAGGATGATGCCTGCACAGCCGATCACCTCGTCATCGGGATGGGGCGCAATCACCAGCACATCGAGTGGCAACCGTTGAGTTTTTGTCGACTTTGTTCCCTGTGCCAGCAGTGAAAAGGTTGGTTGAATCGCCGCCAGAACACCGATCAAAGTGAGCGTAGCGGAGCGAAGGACGAAGCTCATGCGCGGTGAGTGATTCATTGCTAGATGGCATGGGGGTGTCAGGCAGTGGGTAAGCCCCTCCACTTGATACCCGATGAGTGCCATCACAGAACCCAATCCTACCGAACTTTCCGCCGCGATCAAGCTCGGCATCCAGGCTCACGCCAAGAGGTTTTGAGTCGTCCACCAGATCGACCGAGCCACCTCGCAGCCGGTCTAAAAGCTGATTTTACCCGAATTGGTCGCCTGCCCCCCCCCCTGCGGCAGGGCTAGAGCAGAGCGGAGCATGCCGGATTCCCTCGGGGGCTGTCCGCGCCTTACTTGAGATCTTGGAGCGCGATGCGGGTGACCACGAGGTCCTCTTTGTTGACCGAGTAGGCGACGTAGAGGGAGTCCTTCCAGACTCGCGCGTTCGGATATTGCCAACCGTCCCGTTTGT
>JADZAX010000324.1 GCA_020852405.1 Verrucomicrobiales bacterium | reverse complement strand
GAGCCATGAGTCCGACATAGTTTTGCCAATAGGCACCCAAGCGATATTTTTCCGGATTGAGAAAGGCCATGATCCGTTCCATCCGGCCCGGGTCCATGGACAGGATCAGTCCCGCACCGGTCATGCCCAGGACACTGATTCCGGAGAGGAATCCCCAGTGAACCTTGGCGACAAACATCAAGGCCATGCAGGTGGCGATCATCACCGCGGTGGTCCCAAGATCCACTTCGACGAAGACGAGGCCCATGAGAACTCCGGCGATGGCCAATGGAACGACCATGCCGCGCAGGACCTTGTTGCCGCTGTCAGGATAGGAGGAATACCAGTGGGCCAGGAACAGGACCATGGCCAGCTTGGCAAATTCGGAAGGTTGGATGGTTGTCCCCGAAAGTCCGAGCAACTCCCCGGAAATCCACCGGTATTCACCATGGATTTCCTTTCCCACGTGGGGCACGAAACAGCACACCAGAAGCGCGGTGACTCCCCCGAACGACCACCAGACGAGCTTTTTCCAATTGCGGTAGTCAATCGCGGCTCCAAAAAAGCAGACCCCCAACCCGAGCGCCAGCCAGACCCCCTGCTGTCTAACCTCCTGGTAGGGATCGCTTTCCGGAGCGTCTGTGACATACGAACAGAGGCTGGTCAGCATCACCATTCCCACCACCAGGAGAAAGGCGACCGCGACACAGATGAAGAGAGCGCTTCGTTTGGCCATGGCTCAGTTTCCTTGTTTGGGGATTTTCAGCTTTTGCCCGACCTGCAGAAGATCAGCCTGAACAATGTTGTTGGCCGAAAGCAATTCGGTGTGCTTGATCCCGAAGCGCCGGGCAATGGCGAATGCCGTGTCCCCTGGTTGGACCACATAAGAAGCCAGAGCAGCCGCACTGTTGGAAGCAGTCAAAGTCTCCTGAGACGGGCCAACCGCAGGCGGCGTGGCGGGCGAGGCCGGGGTTGGCTTGGCGCCCGGCACTTCGGGAACCGGAGCCACTTCGGCCTCGCTGGTGCGGGCCACAGCCGCAGGTTCCTGATGCACTGGCGCGATGGCAGGGTTCTCCCTCACCTTGCGGGGCACCTTCAACCACTGCCCGGCGTAGAATACCTCTTCACCGCTGAGCTGGTTGAGCTCCTTCAGTTTTTGAACACTGACATTGGCCTTGGCGGCGATGGAATCCAGGCTGTCTCCAGCCGCCACCCGGTATTCCACCAATTCAGTGGAAGACGGATGATTCACCATCAGTCCGCCATCCCCGCCATCCCCGCCATCGGTCGTCCCCACCGTGCTGGCCGGCACTGGAGCGGCGGCGGCAGGAGCCGGGGTCTCGACCCTGACCGCGGGAGGGTCCTGCCGGACCTCGGCGATCTCGGATGGACCGGAGGAAGCTTTCTCGATCATCTTGAACATCAGGATGCCCCCAATGGCCACCACGTGGAGGATCAGGACGATTCCAAAGACCCGGGTCAATTTGACATCACTGGCGTCCAGATACCATTCCTGTTCGTCGACGGTTTGGGCCGGTGACTTGGTGGCGGCAAAAAGCCTCGTCATGAAGCTTTCGCCTCGCTTTGGACCTGCGCCTTGGCGGCGTTTTTTCTTCTTGTTCATCTCGCTTCTTGGGTTGGGGTGGTGGGATAAATCAGCCGGGGGCGGCTTCGGAGTTTTGTTGCAAAGAAAGAACGGCTTCGCGAAATACCTCACCGCGTTGCGCGTAGTTCTGAAACATGTCAAAGGAGGAGGTTCCGGGCGCCAAGAGCACGGTCTGGCCGGGCTCGGCCAAACGGGCCGATAAAAAGACGGCTTCGGGTAGTGTGTCGACCAAGTGGCATTCCACGGCGCCGCCCCAGGCGCTGGCGATGACCCCTCGCATTTCTCCAATGCAGACCACATGCAGGGCCTTCTGCGCGACTAACTCTGTTGCTCCGCCCCAGTCGAGACCCTTGTCTTTGCCTCCGGCAATCAAAATAACAGGCGTTTCCAAACCCCGGAGACTGCTTTCCAAGGCGTGAAGGTTGGTGGCTTTGGAATCATTGATGTATTGCACTCCGGCAATTTCGGCAATCCACTCGCAGCGATGCTTGGCGGGAGCGTATTCACGGATCACGGAGGCGGCATCGGTCAGGGAAAGGCCTCTCGCCAAAGCCACTCCCAGGGCGGCCATGACATTCTCCGCATTGTGGCGCCCTTGAAGGCGGGTCGCCCCGTAGTCCAGGATCGGCTCTCTGTGATACCAGATGTGACCATCCGAAAGAGTGAAATCAGCTTCGACACCGTAAGCAGTGAAGGTGATGACGTTGCGGGGAAGCTCCGAAGGACGGTCCAAGGCATTCACCACAGCGGTGTCCCCGTCTTTTTGGTTCACAAAAATCCGCTCTTTGGCCATCCTGTATTCCTCCAGCGAGGTGTAGCGGTCCATATGGTCGGCGGCAAAATTCATCCAGACGCTGACCGAGGGGCGGTAATCGACGATGGTTTCGAGTTGGAATGAACTGAGCTCCAGCGTGACCAGATCAAGGGCAGCCCCTTGACGGACCACTTCTGAATAGGCCAGACCGTAATTCCCCGCAGCAACGGTTCGGATACCGCAGCCGTTCAGGAGTGAAGCCGTGATTTCGGTGGTGGTGGTTTTGCCATTGGTGCCGGTGATGCCGACGGTGTCCGGACAGCCGGCGCAACGCCAGGCATACTCGATTTCTCCGATCAGCGGCGCGCCGTGGGCAGTAAAGCGCTTTGTAAACGCGGAGTTCCCATCAATGCCTGGACTCGTCACCACCAGATCGGGACGCACTGGTTCCTCCAGCGCTTTATCGCCAAAGACAAAGGCGATGCCTTCCGCAGCCAGTATCTCCGAGGTGTCCTTGAGCCGTTCCGGGGGACTGGAATCGTAGACACAGGGCACCGCTCCACGGCTTTGGGCCAACCGCGCCGCGCCAATGCCGCTGGCTCCGGCACCGAGAATGGCAATGTGTTGGATGGGAGAAGACATGGTCTTTTCAGTTCAGCGGATTTTCAAAGTCATGAGTCCGACCAGGGCTGCGATGATGGAAATGATCCAGAAACGGGAGATGACCTTGGTTTCTTTCCAGCCCATCAATTCAAAGTGATGATGGATTGGGGCCATCTTAAAGATTCGTTTTCCACGCAGTTTGAAACTGCCGACCTGCAGAATGACCGAAAGTGCTTCCGCAACAAAAACGAAGCCAACGATGGCCAAAAGAACTTCCTGCCGACAGGCAATCGCGACCATCGCTAGCATGCCACCGATCGCCAAAGATCCGGTATCAACAATAAAGACCCGCGCCGGATGGCAATTGAACCACAAAAAGCCCAGAGCGGCACCTCCCAGAGACGTGCACAGCACCGAAACCTCGGCCACGTTGGCAGCCTCACAGTGGGGAATATTGAGATAGGACGCCGCCTGGGCTTTCCCGGCCAGATAGGTAAACAGAGCGTAGGTAAATGTGGTGGTGGCCGTGCAACCGATCGCCAACCCATCCAGTCCGTCGGTCAGGTTCACCGCATTGGAGGCACCGACGATGATCACGGTGAGCACCACCAGCGTGAACCACCCCATGTTCCCGATAAAAGCGGTCTTGAGAAAAGGAAGGTAGAACTTGCTGACGTAATCGGAAGTGTCGGGATTCAGATACAAGGCTCCGATCGCGATCAGACCAATGAGGATCTGGGCGGTCAGTTTGGTGCTGGCATTGACTCCCGCCGATTTTTTCTGGCGGACTTTTTTCAGATCATCCGCGAAACCCAGAGCAGCCAAAGCCACGAAGACAAACAGTGTCGTGTAAACAAAAGGGTTGGTCGGAACGGCCCACAGAAGTGAGGAAATGAGGACGGTGCCGACAATCAGAACCCCGCCCATCGTCGGCGTTCCTCCTTTTCCACCATGCAGTTCGGCCAACTTGTGGACCTCTTCCTTTGTTCTAATCGGCTGCCCCAGCTTGAGCGCGGTGAGGCGAAGAATCACTTTGTTGCCAAAGGCCAAACTCAGAAAAAAGGCTGTCAAACAGGCCCCCGCAGCCCGGAAACTTTCCCATTGGAAAAGTCGGAGGAAGCCAAGCAGATCACTTTTGTCAGCGAGATCTTTCAGGTAATACAGCATATAAAACTAGCGCAGCGCCTCGATGATTTTTTCCATGGCGGCAGACCGGCTCCCTTTAAGAAGGATCAAATCATCCCGCGAAGCTTCTGATTTCAACCAAGCTGCGGCTTCCTCGTGGTCCCCGAACGAGAGGGATTCTGTTCCTGCGGACGCGGCTGCTTCAGCGATCAATGCAGCCTCATCACCGACCGTCAGAACCAGGGAAAGCCCGGCTGCGGCGGCCGCCCGGCCGATATCACGGTGGGCGGATTCGGCATGTTCACCGAGTTCTGCCATCCTGCCCAGCAGGGCGATACGGCGCCCGCGGCATTCAAGTGTGGAAAGGGTCGCCAAAGCGGCTCTCATCGAATCCGGATTCGCATTGTAGGTGTCATCGATCAGGGTCAATCCTCCTGTCGTTTTTCGTTGGAGGCGGCCTCCGGCGATCTGGACACCGGAAAGTCCGGCCGCAATTTCTTCCCCAGAAATTCCCTGGTGCAAAGCGATGGCGCTGGCCAGCAGGGCATTGACGACCATGTGCTCTCCAATGAGAGGCAACTCCACCGATACTCGGCCGTGGTCGCTGACGAGATCAAAGAGCATGCCTGGACCTCCCTGACGGAGGTTTTCAGCCCGGACCTCGCCGGCATTAATCCCCACGGTCAGCACCGGAGCCTGAGAGCGGGCACGAAGCGACGATGCAAAATCGTCTGCGGCAGGCAACACCACCACCCCATCCGGACGGATCGATTCGATCAGCATGCCTTTTTCCAGCGCGATGGCTTCCCGACTCTCCATGTGTTCAATGTGGGCGACTCCGATGTTAGTGATCACCGCCGCATCGGGAGCGGCGATTTCCGCCAACACCTCAATTTCTCCAGGGTGGTTCATTCCCATTTCCCAGACACCACAGGTGTCGGTCAAATCGGTGGCCAGCACCGTCAAAGGCAGACCGATGTGGTTGTTCAGATTGCCTTTGGTGGCATTGACCTGGTGGCGCCGGGAAAGCACCGCAGCCAGGAGGTCTTTGGTGGATGTCTTCCCACTGCTTCCAGTGACCCCGACCACAAAAACATCCTTGCGAAACTGGCGGTAGCGCCAAGCAAGCATTTGCAGTGCCACCAAGGTGTCTCGGACATGGACAATGGCACCTGGAAAACGGACCGTTTCCGCGGTCAATTGACTGGCCACCAAGACCCCGGCACGCCGTTCCGCGGCCGTTTTGATGAAGTCGTGCCCGTCAAACCGTTCCCCCTTGAGGGCGACGAACACCGAACCCTCTCCCAAAGTCCGAGAATCCGTCGAAACCGACGCACAGACATCGGCGGGCCTCCCCTGGAGGAGCTTTCCATCACACCATTCAGCCAACTGGGAGATCGTGATCGTTTTCACTGCACTGGAATAACCCGGAGTCACCTGCTTGCTTCCTCGATGAGTCTGCGGGCCACCTTCCGGTCGTCGAAAGGATGCCGCACACCGTTGATTTCTTGATACGTCTCATGGCCTTTGCCGGCCACCAAGACAATGTCGCCTGGTTGCGCCGCGCGGATGGCGGTCGCGATGGCTTCCTCGCGGTCCACGATCCGTCGCCAAACTCCGGACATGCCTGCGGCCACCCCATCCAGGATCTGTTCCGGATTCTCGGTCCGGGGATTGTCTGAAGTCAGAATGGAAATATCACTCAATCGGGAAACCGCGGCCCCCATCAGTGGGCGCTTGGAAGCATCCCGATCACCACCGCAACCAAACACGGTGATGATGCGATTCGGACGAATTTCGCGGAGAGAATGGAGGACATTTTCCAAGGCGTCAGGCGTGTGCGCATAGTCGACAAACACCCGAACTCCATTGCCTCCCGGAACCAACTCCAGCCTGCCAGGAACCTGGGGTGATTCTGCCAGATGGGCGACCGCTTCTCGCAGGTTCAGTTCGAGGCCTTGCGCGGCCCCGAGTGAGGCCAGAGCGTTGTAGACGTTGTGTTTTCCAAAGAAAGGAATCCGGACCAGGCTTTTCCGTCCCGACTTGCCCCATTCGAGCTGGAACTGCGTGCCCCGCGGTTCAGGACGGACGTCAACGGCCCGAAGGTCGGCTCCTACGCCCAATCCATAACTGATCAAGGTCGCGCCTTCGTAGCGGTGTTTGAGCAAACGCTGCCCGTAGACATCGTCTCTGTTAAAAACGATAGTTCCTTTGTGCTCGTCCACCATGTCGAACAAAACCTTCTTCGAAGCGAAGTACCGCTCCATCGTTCCATGGTAATCCAAATGATCCTGGGTCAGATTAGTGAAGACCCCCACTTTGAAACGGACCCCCGTCACCCGGTGCTGTTCCAAGCCGTGTGAGGACACTTCCATGACGGCTGCCCGGCAGCCATGATCGCGCATTCTCCCGAGCAGCGTCTGAACATCGACTGATTCAGGGGTCGTGTGGGGCGCCTCGATGACTTCGGTCCCGGTTTCATAACGGACCGTTCCGATCAAACCGCAACGGTGATGGGCGGCGGCTACTAGATGTTGCACCAAAAAGGAAATGGTCGTTTTGCCGTTGGTCCCGGTAATTCCCACGACCGGCAAATCAAGAGAAGGCCGACCAAAGAAAGTATCGGCAGCGAAGCCCATTGTTTCGCGAGCATTCCTGACCTTTACCCAGGCGGCCTTTAATCCTTCGGGACGGGAGGATTGAGAGACGACGGCCATCGCCCCGGAGTCAACCGCCTGCACCGCGAAAGCCGTCCCATCTGATTTCAGCCCGGGAAGGGCAAAGAAGAGGTCTCCGGCGCGAACCTTACGCGAGTCATAAGCCAATCCGGTAATTTCCTGCTCCCAACTCCCAGAGTCGAGCGAGGCCCCTGACGAAGTGATCAATTCTTTCAAAATCATCTTCCGGAAACAACTCCTTTCTCCTCAGCAACCGTTTCCGCCATTTGAGTAGGCTCGGTCGGCGTCATTGCCAATGTCCGGACGGCGGCTTTGCCGATCTCGGCAAATGCAGGGGCCGCGATGGTGCCGCCGTAAAGCTTAACACCATTGCCTTTGGGATCACCGACCACCACCAATCCAACCAATTCCGGGTTCTCAGCAGGGAAAAAACCCACGAAGGAAACGATATAATGCCCGGCCTCGTAATGACTGCCATCATCCGAAACCCGCCTGGCGGTTCCCGTTTTCCCAGCCACATGGAAACCATCGACCGCTCCCTTGGCTCCGGTCCCTCCCGGAGAAACGACCCTCATCATGGCATCGCGTACCCGGACCGCCGTCTGAGGCTTGATCACTTGCCGGACAACTTCAGGTTCAAAAGTTTTAACCGTTTTTCCGGTCTCATCGGAGAGAGATTTGACAATCATCGGCCGCATCAAAGAGCCACCATTGGCGATCGCGGCAACGGCAGTGATCATCTGCAAAGGGGTCACTCCAATCGCGTAGCCATACGACATTGAAGGAACAGAGGTGATGTTAAGGTCTTCCTGATGAAAGACCCCCGAAGATTCCCCGCTCAGCAGCACGCCCGTTTTTGTTCCAAAGCCGAACCGCTCAATGTAACCCAGAAAGTCTTCCGGCTTCATTTGTCTGACGGCCTTGAACATCCCAATGTTGCTGGACTTGGCAAGCACGTCACCAAAAGGGAGCCACCCATGAGGGGAATCATCCGTGATGTGAATCCCGCCATCGTCGTAAACCCCGTTCGTTTCACAATCAATCCGAGTGTTCAAATCAACCATACCGGAGTCCATCACCGCAGCTGCCCCCACCACTTTGAAGGTAGACCCCGGCTCGTAAATTTCACTCACGGCCACATTGGCGCGCTCCCCTTCTCTTGTCGAAAGGTCAAAGTGAGGCCGGTTGGCCAACGCCAAAATTTCCCCCGTTGACGGCCGCATCCAGATGGTGCAAACCCGCTTGGGCTGATGCTCAGCCACGATCTTATCGATCACCCGCTCGGCTTCGGCCTGCAATCCCATGTCGATGGTGAGGTGGACATTTTTCCCAGGATTGGGAGGCAACTCCTCTCCTCGGAACGCATGGATTTCGCCCCGACTGCCGGTGCGCTCCACCTTGCGCTCGCCTTTGGCACCTGTCATTTCCGCATCAAAAGTCTTCTCGATCCCCTCCATCCCACGGCCCTCCGCATTGACGAAACCAATGACGTGGCTCAGGGTGTAGGGGCTTGGATAAAACCGTTTCTCCCCTTTGCGCAGATGCACCCCGCCAATCCGAGATGAACTGAACAACGAGGTCAACTCCCGGTAAAAATCCTCCTCAATCCCACGAGCCAGGATCAACTCACCCCTGGTTTCACCCAGTCGCTTGGCAAGATCCCATTTGGGAAAACGGAGCGGATCACTCAAGGACTCCACCAGATAGTCGCGATACATGTCGGAAAGTTGCTCCCGGCTGTATTTCTTCCGAACTTCCGCCGCTTTGAGCCCTTCCTTTCTCCCAATTCCGGCACTGGTGATCCCCACTTCGGTGATCTGCTTCATGTCGATCACCAAGTTGTAGACAGTCTGATTGCGGGCCAGGAGATCCCCATTGCGATCCACAATCTTGCCCCGAGGCCCCTCCAGAGTCTCCGTCCCGGTGTAACGGGCCCGGGCTTTTCTCAACCACACCTCATGGTCCAATACCTGAACCACCACCAAGCGACAGGCCAAGCCAGTGAAGAGCACACCAATCCCGACAATCAGCACGGTAAGTCTTCCTACTCGATTGGGCGAGCGCATGGATGTGGTGTCAAAAGAAATAATCCGACTGCAAATGTTGGTAATTAGGGACCAAAAGAACTGGAAGACCCCAGATCTGCGACCAGAGGCCTAAGGGAAGCCACCGCCTCCAGCCTGAGAACCACCATGTCTTGGCGAGGAACCTTGGAAAGGTCACTTCCCAACCATTCAAGTCGTCGCTCCATATCATCGCGGTCCATCAGACCCGCGATCCGGAGCTCCAACATTTCGATCTCTTTGTCCATCTTCGCGATTTCAGTCTCCACCGCGCGGATGTCATCACCCTTTTTGACGTGCTGGTTGCGGATGTGCACAAAGCAAACCGCCACCAGAGTGATCACCATAAAAAGAAACACCATCAAACTCATCCCTGGAGTTTGGAGACGGTTGCGATAGCGGTTTCGGTAGCGATTTCGACTGCGGTATCTGTTTGGCATGTGTTACTCCCCCTTCTCAAATGATTCAGTCAAATGCGCCGCGCCGCCCTCAATTTGGCACTGCGGGACCTTGGATTTGAAGCCACCTCAGCCTCGGTGGCGATCTGCGGCTTTTTGGTCAAAATTTCAAAACACCAATCAGGATTGGGACGCGGAGCCGACCACTCAGGACGGTCGATCCACTCCTCCCCCCGGGAACGGAAATACTCTTTCACGCGGCGATCCTCCAAGGAATGAAAACTAAGGAAAGCCACCACCCCGCCGCGCACCAGCCAATGGGACAACTTGGCAAGAACCTCATCAAGGCAACCCAATTCGTCGTTCACAGCAATTCTGAGCGATTGAAACACCCGGGTCGCGGGATGGCGCCCACCAAAACGGGGCACCACCTTCTCCACCACCGCCGCTAACTCCGTCGTAGATGTCAGCGGCTTGCGACGCCGCGCTTCGCAAACAGCTTGAGCAATGCGGCGCGCCGCGCGCTCTTCCCCATACTCCCGAAAAATTCTCACCAACTCGCCCTCCTCCCAACCATTGACCACGTCCGCCGCAGTGAATGCCGAGGTCGGATCCATCCTCATATCCAAAGGACCATCCCGAAGAATGGAAAACCCCCGCTCCGCGTCATCGAAGTGATGCGATGAAGCTCCAATGTCAAAAAACATCGCATCCACCTTGCCCACAGATGCCAGAACGCGGTCAATTTGGGCAAAATTGGCATGCACCGCCTGGAATCGGTCACCATAGGAAGCCAGCCGCTCCGTCGCATGAGCAATCGCTGCCGAGTCCTGATCACTGGCCACCACCGAAGCTCCGGCTTTCAGAAAAGCCTCCGAGTGCCCACCCCCGCCAAGCGTCCCATCGTAAATGACCTTACCAGGAGCGGGACGCAACAAAGACAGAACCTCCCCGACCATGATGGGCTGGTGGTAATCGTAATCCGCTTTCATCGGTTTGGAAATTTCCTCCGCAAATCGGCGATCCCCCCCCATTCCAAGAGGAGCAATCTCCCGCCGCCCGGCCTCTGGCAGGGCAGTAAGACTTTTTCCAGTTCCAAGGTAGTAAACCATTCCAGAAAGTCTGCTTGTTATTGATTCAGGTGAAAATCGAATGTATTTTATGGTTTCCCTCTTCCTTCCAAAAAGGCATCTTCGATTTCGACGACTATAGAGCCTCGAATCTCTTTGAATCAAGCTAAATTTACGGTTTTTCTGATTTTTCGTATCTGTTAAGAACAAGGGAGCGCATTGAGCGGAACGTTGCATTTCCCTCCAGACACCGCATGTTGCGCAATCTATGAAACCGGACCGCCCCAACGCTTTCCACGTGGTCTTTTACGAAGGCCAAGGAGCCCAGCCATTGTCTCCGCAAGGGCTTGCGGCAGTCCCCCCGCTCCTCGACCTGGGCTATGATCTGGTCACAGTCCGCTCTGGAGGCACCCCTCCCGCAGGACTCGCCGAAGTAGAAGGAAAGGCGCGCTTTCTGGTGTTGGGTCTGTTTTCCGATCAAACACCTGCCTCCGCGCAACTTCCCTTGGGAATGGAAATTCGGGATATCGGCAACCTCGATACGGAGGCCATCATTGCGTTGGTGGAAGAAGTCCGCGCCGAAGCCCCGCTGAATCGTCCCGGTGTCGGCGGCGCCTGGAAGCCCTGGTTTCCGGTGATCGACTATGACCGCTGCACCAACTGTCTCCAATGCCTCAGCTTTTGCCTATTTGATGTCTATGGAGTCGACGAGGCCCATCACATCCAAGTGCAGAACCAGGACAACTGCAAAACCAATTGCCCGGCCTGCTCCCGCGTCTGCCCCGAAGTCGCGATCATGTTTCCGAAATACGCGGCCGGCCCCATCAATGGGGAGCCGGTCAGTGAGTCCGATCTGAATCGGGAAAAGATGAAAGTGGACATCTCCTCTCTCCTGGGGGGCGACATCTACTCCACTCTTCGCACCCGCAGCGAAACAGCCAAGTCCCGTTTCTCCACCGAGAGGAGCGCGGACAAAGCCCTCCTCGAGCGCCAGAAGTGCCTCACCAAGCTCCAAAGCGACGGACTGATCCCTGCCGAAGTGCTTGCCAGCATTGACTTGAGCAGCCTGCCCTCCCCTGAAAGCATCCGGAAGAAAGCGGAGGAAATCGCTCTCCTGGCCCAAAAGAACCGCGCAACGGAGCCGTGAAATCTTGATCCCGGAGCCAAGTTCCGATAAGATCGCAGGGAACATGCCCGCCGCCGAGATCCTCTCCCCTCCGGAGTTCACCAAACTTTACGCTGCCTACTTCCACCAGTTCTCCGGGGGATGCGAAGCAGAGATTTCGGAAGATCTGGAGCTGAAAGTCGTGTCGGGCCCCGGTACCGGACACCACGTCTTCCTCAACAACGCCTACCAGGAGTATCTCCACGCGCCTGCCAGCCGCGACGAAATCCTGGAGCGTTTTGTCCATGCCTCCATCGAAACATTGTCCCAGAGCAGCGAGGACATCGATCCCGACCGCATTGTGCCGGTGATCAAGGATCGTGCCTGGCTTGAAGAAATCCAAGAGTCCTTGGTAGAACGAGGCATGCAGCAGGACCGCATGCCAGAATACGTCCACCTTCCCTATAACAGCGAACTCATCATCTGCTTCGCCGAGGACAGCCCACTCAACATCCGCTACCTGACCAAAGACGCCATCGAAGATCTCGATCCGGACTCCCTCCTGCCCCGGTCCATCGACAATCTCCGCCGCCTCATCGAACCGGTCGAACCATTCGGCGGGGCCATTCTTTCCCTCTCCGCAGGAGGGAATTACGAAACCAGCCTGATCCTTCTCGATGAAGTCTGGGAAAGCCTCTCCCGGCAGTTCGAGGGAAAATTGCTCGTCGCCCTGCCCACCCGCAACGTCATCCTGGTGACCAGCACGGGGATGGGTGAATGGGTCGACCAAATGCGCGATCTCGCCTCCGCGGCCCACCGTGACGGCAGCTACCCGATCTCCCCGGTCCTTTTTGTCCGGCGTGAAGGCCGATTCGAAGTCTATGAAGGCTGACGTCACCGGCATTTGCAAGCCGGCCCTCCCTGCGCCACTGTCCGGCATGCATCTCGACGAGATCCGCCAACAGATCGACATCATTGACACGGACATCATCCGACTGCTCTCCGAGCGCGCCGAACTGGTCCATGAAGTGGGCAATTTCAAAAAACGCAATGGCCTGGAAATTTACGCGCCGGAACGCGAGGAAGCCCTCCTGCAGCGGCTCCTTGCCAAGAATGCCGGACGTCTTCCAGAAAAATCCATCCGAGCCATCTATCGGGAAATCATGTCCGCGGCGCTGGCACTGGAGGAGGATCTCAAAATTGCCTACCTCGGTCCGGAAGGAACCTGGACCCACCAGGCCGCTCTGGAGAAATTCGGCGCCAGCCTCACCTATCTGCCCCAGGCCAATGTGAGGACAGTGCTGGAAAAGATTGTCCAGCGCGAAGCCTACTACGGCGTCGTGCCCTATGAAAACTCCGTGGAAGGCGCCGTCACCCATACTCTCGACCTTCTCGCCGACTCTTCCCTCAAAATCTGCGCCCAGATCCCGCTGACCATTGATGTGTGCCTCATGTCACTCGGGGAACTGGCAGCAATCCGCCGGGTTTACGGGCATCCCGGAGTCATCGCACAGAGCCGGGACTGGCTCTCGAGCCATTTGTCGGGGGTGGAAATCCTCGAGGTATCCAGCACTTCCCGAGCCGCTTCGTTGGTTCACGAGGAAGGCGATGGGACCGCCATGGTTGGAAGTCCTCTCACTGCCTCCTTGAATGACCTTCACATTCTCGCCCGCCATCTCCAGGATCCCGAACGCACCCGGCCCCAGATCACCCGCTACGTCGTCGTGGGTCGCCTTGCCTGCCCGCCGACCGGGAATGACCGCACTCCGGTGCTCATCACGGACTCAGTGAACACCCAGTCCCTGCTCGAAACCCTCCGTCTTTTGTCGGAACTGGAAATCGAGGTCGCCCAGATCGAGAGTCACCCGCAAGCAGGAGACTCCCGACGGTTGGCATTCTTCGTCGAATTGAAAGGGCATGCGGAAGATCTGGCCATTCAGGATGCCGTTCGTCGGCTCCTCAGTCAAGGCAAGCAGGTGGCCATTCTTGGCAGCTACCCGGCTCTGGTGCCCCCCGCGGTCGGATGACCCCATTTCTCGCTGGAGAATCTGCTTGCCAGGTTCAACGGCATGGACGAAGGTCCGCTTCCCCAAAATGGACAGGTGCCGGAGTGGTCGATCGGGCACGCCTGGAAAGCGTGTGTGCCGGAAACGGTACCGAGGGTTCGAATCCCTCCCTGTCCGCCATTTCCTCCCCGGGACACAGAGGGACAACGCTGTCCAACTCAGGTCCAAACTGCTCATCCTCAGCAGGTTTTGCTGAAGCGTTGCCACTTTGTTGTTCGAGCTTGGAGTATGAAGAATAAACGCTCCCGGAATATCAGGCCGAATCGAATTGATCCATCCGTGGAGGAAATTCGATCGATCGCTTGTCCAAATGATTTACTAGAGTGGCACCATGCGCCTTTGAACTAGGCCTCCCTGGCATTTGCGATGGCAGAAGCCCAGGCGGTGCGGCCAAATAAAACAAACCGGTATTCTTGTCCTGAGGTTGTTAAGACGGCAAGGGAGTTCGGGAGGAGTGGGATCAGGTTGAGGAACTTCGTCCAACACTTGGTAATGGAAACAATGTCACTCAGTGGCATCAGCGTCGTTCCACATTGGACATTGAAGGCGTGGGATTCGAAAATCAGTCTCTGATTGGTGAGATACAAATTTCCTCCGACTGTCTCGATATCCCGCTGAAGGTTGGCGGGTCCATGCTTGAGAAGAACTTCATTACCATCTAGTGGAGTGTTCATGGATCAAGAAGATAGTGCCAAAAACCCGTATCCTGGGGCCGGTCTGGGTTGTTTGCATTTCGGAAAAATCCGGGGATCATGGTGCCTGGCACTGGTGCTTCTACGTTCGATCGTTCCCCCCCACATCATGGCCTGCTACTGTTCACCCGGAAGAAGGAGCATGATGCCAAAAACAAGGGAGACGATCAAAAGCAGGAAAAGGCAACTGACCCCAATAATCCGCCCCCATGAGCCGAGTTTTCCACCGGCAGAAAGGTGCTGTTCCACCAAACTTCCATGGGCACGCTTGGAGGCTTGAAGCAGTCCAAGGGTATAGGCCAGTGGAATAATTTGGTTGGGAAAGCGTTCGGGAAGTTGGAACGCCAGGAGCAACACGACAACTGTGCCAATAATCCCCCAAAGAAGACACTGAGTTGCCTTTTGGGGATCTCCAAGCTG